>NZ_JAZDCT010000005.1:0-232702 GCF_036324045.1 Pseudomonas carassii
TTTCGGTCTGACCGGCTGGAATGACGACTTTGTCGCCGTTCGACAGGGTCACGGTCAGGTCATGGTCGAGTTTCTGGCTGACCTTGACGGTGAAGGCCGGCTGCTGGTCTTCGGTGACGTCGCCTTTGCCAACGATGGTGACGGTGACCTTGTCGCCCTGGTTGTCGGTGCCTGGAGTGCCAGTACCCGGCTCATCGGTCACGGTCGTGGTGATCGTGTTGTCGCCGAGGGTCAGCTTCTCGAAGTTGTCCGCACCACTGACACTCTCGATCTTGTTGACGATCGAAGGCTGGCCGCCGACGAATACGTCGTCAGGGGCGGTAATGGTGAAGGTACCGCTGGCGCTGCCGGCCGGAATGGTGACCTTGGTGCCATCGGTCAGGGTGAAGGTCAGACCATTGTGGCCGTTGACCGGCAGACCCTGGGCGTTGGTCAGGGTCACGGTGTAAGTGATCTGGCCGCCTTCGGTGACGGTGGTCTTGTCGGCGGTGAGGGTGGCGACGACTTCGCTGACGGTGTCGGTGATCTGAACCGAGGCGTTGCCACCCAGCTCCAGGTTCTCGAAGGCCTTGCCATCGACGGCAGCGTCGGTGATGCCAACGGTCAAGGTATCGCCGTCTTTGAAGACGTCATCACCTTGAGCCTTGGCCTTGTACTCGGCTTCGGTCTGACCAGCGGGGATGACCACCTTGTCGCCGTTCGACAGAGTCACGGTCAGGTCGTGGTCCAGTTTCTGGCTGACCTTGACGGTGAAGGCCGGCTGCTGGTCTTCGGTCACATCGCCTTTGCCGACGATGGTGACGGTGACCTTGTCGCCCTGGTTGTCGGTGCCTGGAGTGCCAGTACCTGGTTCGTCAGTGACCGAGGTTTTCACTTCGTCCTGACCCAGAGTCAGTTTTTCGAAGTTGTCGGCGCCGGTCACGCTTTCCAGTTTGTTGGTGATGGTCGGTTGACCACCAACGAACACGTCGTCCGGAGCGGTGATGGTGAAGGTGCCGCTGGCGCTACCGGCCGGGATGGTGACCTTGGTGCCATCGGTCAGGGTGAAGGTCAGGCCATTGTGGCCGTTGACCGGCAGACCTTGGGCATTGGTCAGGGTCACGGTGTAGGTGATCTGGCCACCTTCGGTGACGGTAGTCTTGTCGGCAGTCAGGGTCGCAACGACTTCACTGACGGTGTCGGTGATCTGTACCGAGGCGTTGCCGCCCAGCTCCAGATTCTCGAAGGCCTTGCCATCGACGGCAGCGTCGGTGATGCCAACGGTCAAGGTATCGCCGTCTTTGAAGACATCATCGCCTTGAGCTTTGGCTTTGTACTCGGCTTCGGTCTGGCCGGCCGGGATCACCACCTTGTCGCCGTTGGACAGGGTCACGGTCAGGTCGTGGTCCAGCTTCTGGCTGACCTTGACGGTGAAGGCCGGCTGCTGGTCTTCGGTGACGTCGCCTTTGCCGACGATGGTGACGGTGACCTTGTCGCCCTGGTTGTCGGTACCTGGAGTACCGGTGCCAGGTTCATCAGTCACGGTCGTGGTGACGGTGTTGTCGCCGAGGGTCAGCTTCTCGAAGTTATCGCCACCGGCAACCGATTCGATCTTGTTGACGATGCTCGGCTGGCCGCCCACGAACACATCGTCCGGTGCGGTGATGGTGAAAGTGCCGCTGGCGCTGCCGGCTGGAATGGTGACCTTGGTGCCATCGGTCAGGGTGAAGGTCAGGCCGTTGTGGCCGTTGACCGGCAGACCTTGGGCGTTGGTCAGGGTGACGGTGTAGGTGATCTGGCCACCTTCGGACACAGTGGTCTTGTCGGCGGTGAGGGTCGCAACCACTTCACTGACGGTGTCGGTGATCTGAACCGAGGTGTTGCCACCCAGCTCCAGGTTCTCGAAGGCTTTGCCGTCAACGGCAGCATCGGTGATGCCGACGGTCAGGGTGTCACCGTCTTTGAAGACGTCATCACCTTGGGCTTTCGCTTTGTACTCGGCTTCGGTTTGACCGGCCGGAATAACGACTTTGTCGCCGTTCGACAGGGTCACGGTCAGGTCATGGTCGAGTTTCTGGCTGACCTTGACGGTGAAGGCCGGCTGCTGGTCTTCGGTGACGTCACCTTTGCCAACGATGGTGACGGTGACCTTGTCGCCCTGGTTGTCAGTGCCAGGAGTACCGGTCCCTGGCTCGTCAGTCACGTTTGTGGTGACCGAGTTGTCGCCAAGGGTCAGCTTCTCGAAGTTATCGCCACCGGCAACCGATTCGATCTTGTTGACGATCGAAGGCTGGCCACCGACGAACACGTCATCCGGTGCGGTGATGGTAAAGGTACCGCTGGCGCTGCCCGCAGGAATGGTGACTTTGGTGCCATCGGTCAAAGTGAAGGTCAGGCCATTGTGGCCATTGACCGGCAAACCCTGGGCATTGGTCAGGGTCACGGTATAGGTGATCTGGCCGCCTTCGGACACAGTGGTCTTGTCGGCGGTGAGGGTTGCGACCACTTCACTGACGGTGTCGGTAATCTGCACGGTGGCATCGCCACCCAGTTGCAGGTTCTCGAAGGTCTTGCCCGACACGCTGGCATCGGTCACGCCAAGGGTCACCGAGCTGGCGTCCTTGAACACGTCGTCGCCCTGGGCCGGCAGGCTGTAGGTGGCCTGGGTCTGGCCGGCGCTGATGACCACGGTGGCGCCATTGGACAGGGTGACGGTCAGGTCATGGTCGAGCTTCTGGCTGACCGACACGGTGAAGGTCGGCTGCTCGGCCTCGGTCACGTTGCCATTGCTGGCGATGCTGACGGTCACCGTGTCGATGCTGTCGCTGATCACGGTCTGGGTCGGCGTGGTGTCGGGCTCCAGCTTCTCGAAGTTGCCGCCGGTGGCTCCGGTGATGCTGGTGCTGACCGTGCTGCCATTGACGAACACATCGTTGGCCGGGGTCTGGAAGTCGACGCTGCCGGTGCTTTCGCCGGCCTTGACGGTGATGGTCTGGCCGTTGGACAGGGTGACGGTGACCGGAGTCTGGGCCGGGTTGGTCAGGGTCACGGTGTAGGTGATCACGCCGCCTTCGGTGACGCTCGGGGTCGCGGTCAGGGTGGCGGTGGTGGTGTCGACCGAGTCGTTGATCTTCGTTTCCGCTGGTGCCGGGTTCGGCTCCAGTTTCTCGAAGTTGCCGCCCGTTGCCCCCGTGATCGTGGTGCTGACGGTGCTGCCGTTGTTGTAGACGTCGTTGGCCGGGGTCTGGAAATCGACGCTGCCGGACGACTTGCCGGCCTCGATGGTGACGGTCTGGCCGTTGGACAGGATAACGGTGACCGGGGTCTGGGCCGGGTTGGTCAGGGTCACGGTATAGGTGATCACGCCGCCTTCGGTCACGCTCGGAGTCGCGGTCAGGGTGGCGGTGGTGGTGTCGACAGAGTCGTTGATCTTCGTTTCAGCTGGTGCTGGGTTCGGCTCCAGTTTCTCGAAGTTGCCGCCTGTTGCCCCCGTGATCGTGGTGCTGACGGTGCTGCCGTTGTTGTAGACGTCATTGGCCGGGGTCTGGAAATCGACGCTGCCGGACGACTTGCCGGCCTCGATGGTGACGGTCTGGCCATTGGACAGAGTGACGGTGACCGGGGTCTGGGCCGGGTTGTTCAAGGTCACGGTGTAGGTGATCACGCCACCTTCGGTCACGCTCGGGGTCGCGGTGAGCGTGGCGGTGGTGGTGTCGATGGTGTCGGTGACCTGGGTCACCGCCGGGGTGGTGCTTGGCGTGACGATCAGGCCGTTACCGCCAGTCGTGCCGGTAATGGTCGCGGAGATCTGGCCGCCATCGATATAGGGCGTGTCGTTGGCCGGGATGTTGACGTTGACGGTGCCGGTGGTCTGGCCGGCCGGGATCACGATGACGGCGCCGTTGGACAGGGTCACGGTCAGGTTGGTCAGTGGTGGCTGGCCGACGGTGGCGGTATAGACGATGACGCCACCCGCCTCGGTGATCGTGGGGGTGGCGCTCAGGGTCAACCCTGTGGTGAGCGGGACGTTGGTCGTGTTGGTGCTGGCAGCGTTGCCGTCCAGTCCGCCCAGTTCCTCGACCGCCAGGCCGTTGGCGAAGCCTATCGGCCCGGTGGGGAAGCCGATGCTCGGATCGACCACCCCGGCGGTCTCCTCGAGCAGGACGAAACTGTGTCCGCCGCCGACCGAGCCGCCGCCTGCCGCGGCTGGGCCGGCTGCGGTGGCTTCCAGCTCGGTGGTCGGGTCGACACCGGCGGCGATGGCCTGTTGCAGCTCTTCGACCGAGGGCGCGGCTTGCGCGGTGGCCTGGCTCAGGTCGGTGCTGCTGTCGGGCGCGTCAGCGCTCCATTGGGTGTCGCGGCCCAGGTCGAGCACGCGGCCGTCGGCCAGTTCCAGGGTGACCGCGCCGCCCGCGCCGGTGTCTACCTGTTCACCCGCCAGCAGGCGATCGCCTTCGATCAGTACGCGCCGGATGCCTTCTGGGGAAACTGCGATGACTTGGCCAACAATGCTTTTGACGATGGCGACAACAGTGCTCATTGGACTCTCCGGGCTACCTGTTCAGTTGGCTTCCATGCCTGGCCGGCGTTCGAGGGCGGCGACTGATGGAATGTTTCAAATATGTTTTTGACGCTGATCTGCGTCAATTTTACGTCTATAATTTCTGGCTATTAAGTTTATGCCAAACTATTGACCTTCTGGCTGCCATCCTAAACAATCGCCAAGGTAATGTCACATTGATATTTGGCCAGCAAAGCCCTTTCTTTCGTATTAATCGCACTGCCTATTCGGAAGCTTCCTACATACAGGATCAGGGTTTGCCATTTTCCAAGGCAGGCACGGCTTCGGCTGTGATTTGGGACAACAGCTCTCTCGGGAACCAGTAAAAATGCGTGCGTCACTGTTCACCGCTCTTCCTTTCGCTCTCGCCGCCTCTTTCGTTCAAGCACAAACCTTGCCCGAAGCCATGCAGAAGGCCCTCGAGGTCCATCCGGAAATCCAGGCCGGCGTGAACGCCCGCACGGCTGCGGACTATCAGCTGCGCGCCGCCCAGGGCGGCTATTTGCCGCGGGTCGACGTGACCGCCGGCTATGGCCGCGAGGGCACCGACAGCCCGAGCACCCGCAACCGCTGGGAGACCCTGAACCGTGGCGAGTCGGCCATCCGCCTGCGGCAGATGGTCTTCGACGGCTTCGCCACCTCCAGCGAGGTCGGTCGTCAGCAGGCCACCGTCAACGCCCGCGCCTACTCCCTGCTGGGGACCTCCGAGCGCACCGCGCTGACCGTCGCCCAGGTCTACCTGGACGTGCTGTCGCGCCGCGAGATGGTGCGCCTGGCCGAAGACAACCTGCGCAACCACGAGCGCATCCTCGACCAGATCAAGCTGCGCACCAGCCGCGGCGTCGGCCGCCTGGCCGACCTCGACCAGGCCGAGGCGCGCCTGGCCCAGGCCCGCAACAACCTGATCACCGAGCAGACCAACCTGGCCGACGCCAATACCAACTACCTGAGCGTCGTCGGACAAATGCCCGACGAGTTAAGCACGCCCGCGCCATTTGTCGACCTGCTGCCGGCCACCCTCGACGAGGCCCGCCACCAGCTGGTCGAGGAAAGCCCGATCCTGCGCTCGGCCGAGTCGGACATCGCCGCCGCCGAGAAGCAATACGAAGCCGCAAAGTCTACGTTCTATCCACGATTCGATGCCGAACTCGGACGAACGGCCGACAACAACCTCGACGGCGCCGTCGGCCACAACAACGAATGGCAGGCCATGCTGCGCATGAACTTCAATTTGTACGCCGGTGGCAGCAACAAGGCCGACCTGGAGTCGAAGTCGTACCTGGCCAACCAGGCCCTGGACATTCGCAACAACGCCTTGCGCCAGCTCAATGAGGAGTTAGGCTTGGCATGGAATGCTCTGGAGAACGCCAACGCCCAGGTGCCGATCGCCCAGCAGTACGTCGATCACAGCAACCGCGTGCGCAGCGCCTACCAGCAGCAGTTCGGCCTGGGCGAGCGTACCTTGCTCGACCTGCTCGACAGCGAGAATGAAACCTTCACCGCCCAGCGTCGTCTGGTAGAGGTGAAGAACACACAAATGTTTACTCAGTATCGAATCAAGGCGACCATTGGTCAGCTGCTCAAGAGCCAGGGTGTCGTAGCACCGATGGCGTCCGTTGTGCAGAACGACCTGAAACCCAAGGTGAACCTGCCAGGCATGAACTGAAAGGCGCCTTGAACCTACCCCGCAAGGATGAAGAGAGCGCCGCGTGGAATCCGAAGTCAGTCGAGTCCAACTCAGCCACGATCCACGCAGTCAGCATGACGACCCGCTGCTGGACAGCCTGCTGACCCTGTGTGTCCTGCACCAGAAGCCCGCCAGCCGGGCCATGCTGACCACCGGGCTGCCCTTGCCCTCGCAGCGCCTGACCCCCGAGCTGCTGCCCCGCGCAGCCGCCCGGGCCGGGCTGCAGGGGCGCCTGCTGCAGCGCAAGCTCGAGCAGATCCCCAGCATCGCCATGCCGGCGATGCTGTTGCTCAAGGAAGGCCGTTGCGCGGTCCTGCTCGGCTGGGAGAACGAAGACACCGCGCGCCTGCTGCTCAGCGAGAGCGACGGCGGCGAGGTGCATGTCACCCGTGAGGCGTTGCAGGGCGACTACAGCGGCAAGGTGTTCTTCGCCCAGCCGCAGCACAAGTTCGACGTCAACCACGGCAACCTGATCCCGCGCGCGCGCTCCTGGTTCCGCGACACCCTGCTGCGCAGCAAGTGGCTGTACATCGATGCCATTGCCGCCAGCCTGGTGATCAACCTGATCGCCCTGGCCGCGCCGCTGTTCGTGATGAACGTATACGACCGCGTGGTGCCCAACCAGGCCACCTCGACCTTGTGGGTGCTGGCCATCGGCATTGCCGGTGCCTATGTCTTCGACCTGATTCTCAAGGGCTTGCGCAGCCTGTGCCTGGACCTGGCCGGCAAGAAGACCGACCTGATCATCTCGGCGACGCTGTTCGAGCGCATCGTCGGGATGTCGATGAAGTACCGCCCGGCGCGGGTCGGCAGCTTTGCCCAGAACATCCATGAGTTCCAGGGCCTGCGCGACTTCCTAGCCTCGCTGACCCTGACCAGCCTGATCGACCTGCCTTTCACGTTCCTGATTCTCATGGTCATCGCCATCATCGGCGGGCACCTGGTGTGGATCCCGATCCTGGCCTTCCCGTTGGCCCTGGGCATCGGGTACGCCCTGCAGAAGCCGTTGATGGCAACCATGGAACGCACCATGGCCCTGGCCTCCGAGCGCCAGTCGAGCCTGATCGAGACCCTCGCCGGGCTGGATGCGGTCAAGGTCAACAACGCCGAGAGCGAGCGCCAGTACATGTGGGAGCAGACCCTCGGCACCCTGAGCCGCCTGGAGCTGCGGGTGAAGGTGCTGTCGGGCCTGGCCATGAACATCACCGCGCTGATCCAGCAACTGGCCGGCGTGGCGATGATCTGCGTGGGCGTGTACCTGATCATCGATGGCAACCTGAGCATGGGTGGCCTGGTGGCCTGCTACATGCTCAGCGGTCGCGCCCTTGGCCCGCTGGGCTCGCTGAACGGCCTGCTGGCCCGCTACCAGCAAGCCAAGGTGACCATGGTCGCCACCGACCAGATGATGGAACTGCCCCAGGAGCGCAACTTCGAAGAGCGCCCACTGAGCCGCCAGGTGCTGCAGGGCGCCATCGAGTTCCGTGGTGTCGAGTTCACCTACCCGAACCAGCAGAACCAGGCGCTCAAGGGCATCAACCTGAACATTCGCCCGGGCGAGAAGGTCGGCATCATCGGCCGCAGCGGCTCGGGCAAGAGCTCCCTGGCCAAGCTGATCGTCGGCCTGTACGAACCGGACAACGGCTCGCTGCTGGTCGATGGCGTGGACATCCGTCAGATCGACGTCAGCGAACTGCGCCACAACATCGGCTACGTGCCCCAGGACATCCAGCTGCTGGCTGGCACCCTGCGCGACAACCTGGTCAGCGGCGCTCGCTACATCGAGGACGAGCTGATCCTTCAGGCCGCGGAACTGGCCGGCGTGCACGAGTTTGCCCGCCTGCACCCCGACGGCTATGAGCTGCAGGTTGGCGAGCGTGGCCAGAACCTCTCCGGCGGCCAGCGGCAGAACGTCGCCCTGGGCCGGGCGCTGCTGCTCAACCCGCAGATCCTGCTGCTCGACGAGCCCACCAGCGCCATGGACAACACCGGCGAGGAGCGTCTCAAGCAGCGCCTGGCCGCGGTGATCGAGAACAAGACCGTGCTGCTGGTCACCCATCGGGCGTCGTTGCTGTCGCTGGTGGACCGGTTGATCGTCATCGATCGTGGACAGATTGTCGCGGATGGCCCGAAAGCCGCCGTCATGGATGCGCTGAAGAAGGGGCAGATCAGTGTTGCATAAGCTGGATATCGGGCGTTTCAAGGACAACCTGCGCCGCTACTTCAAGGGCTCCGAGTCGCTGGCCGGCCAGCCGCTGCCCGAGGTCAACAAGGCGTTGATCGAGGACGCGCCACGGGTGGTGCGCCTGACCATCTGGGGCGTGATCGCGTTCTTCCTGTTCCTGATCATCTGGGCCAGCGTCGCGCCCATCGACGAGGTGACGCGCGGGGAGGGCAAGGCCATCCCGTCGTCCAAGGTGCAGAAGATCCAGAACCTCGAGGGCGGCATCGTCGCCGAGATCTTCGCCAAGGAAGGGGAGATCGTCGAGGTCGGCCAGCCGCTGCTGCGCCTGGATGAAACCCGCTTCGCCTCCAACGTCGACGAGACCGAGGCCTCGCGCCTGGCCATGGCCCTGCGCGTGCAGCGCCTGACGGCCGAGGTCGAGGACAAGCCGTTGCAGATCGACGAAGAGCTGCGCAAGGCCGCGCCGAGCCAGGCCGCCAACGAACAGTCGCTGTATCAGAGCCGTCGCCAGCAGCTGCAGGACGAGCTTGGCGGTTTGCAGCAGCAGTTGGTGCAGAAGCAGCAGGAGCTGCGCGAGTTCAACTCCAAGCGCGCCCAGTACGCCAACAGCCTGCAGTTGCTGCGCCAGGAAATCGCGATGTCCGAGCCGCTGGTGGCCCAGGGCGCGATCTCCCAGGTCGAGGTGCTGCGCCTGCGTCGCGCCGAGGTCGAGAACCGTGGCCAGATGGACTCCACCGCCCTGGCCATCCCCCGTGCCGAGGCGGCAATCAAGGAGGTCGAGAGCAAGATCGAGGAGACCCGCGGCAAGTTCCGCAGCGAGGCCCTGACCCAGCTCAACGAGGCCCGCACCGAGCTGAACAAGGCCACCGCCACCAGCAAGGCGCTGGACGACCGCGTGCACCGCACCATGGTCACCTCGCCGGTGCGCGGCATCGTCAAGCAGTTGTTGGTCAATACCATCGGCGGGGTGATCCAGCCGGGCAGCGACATCATCGAGATCGTGCCGCTGGACGACACCCTGGTGGTCGAGGCGAAGATCCTGCCCAAGGACATTGCCTTCCTGCACCCGGGCCAGGAGGCCACGGTCAAGTTCACCGCCTATGACTACACCATCTACGGTGGCATGAAGGCCAAGCTTGAGCAGATCGGCGCCGACACCATCACCGACGAAGACAAGAAGACCACCTACTACCTGATCAAGCTGCGTACCGACAAGAGCCACCTGGGCACGGATGAGAAGCCGCTGCTGATCATCCCGGGGATGGTGGCGACGGTGGATATCATGACCGGCAAGAAGACCATCATGAGTTATCTGCTCAAGCCGATCATCAAGGCCCGTTCGGAAGCCTTGCGCGAGCGTTGATCGTGTCTGCGCGATCCCTGTAGGAGCGGCCTTGTGCCGCGAAAGGGCCGCGAAGCGGCCCCAGGATTTCAGCGTTGATGCAAAGATCGCTGGGGCCGCTTCGCGGCCCTTTCGCGGCACAAGGCCGCTCCTACAGGTCGGCGCATGGGTTGAAGTGCAACCCCTTCATATGGATATGTCTTAACGGTATTTAAAATCCTGTTCTTATGACTTTATAGTCACCCCACTGCGTACCCGCCGACCAATCGGCGCGCCGCACGACTCGAACCCACACGGGCAATCCCCGTGCGTTTCCGATCGTTGCGCGCCCTGAAGTCGCGCACTGCGTGGGAGTGAACAATGCCAGCCGCCTCGAACGCCTTGTCGACCATCGACAGCGCCCTGCCGCAAACCTTCGACATCCGTCCGTTCCCCGGCGCCGTCGGTGCCGAGATCATCGGCCTCGACCTGTCCCGTGCGGTCAACGCCGAGGATTTCACCCGTATTCACCGCGCCCACCTGAACCATCATGTCCTGGTGTTTCGCGACCAGCGCATCACCCCCGAACAGCAGATCGCCTTCAGCCGCCGTTTCGGCGAGCTGCAGATCCATGTGCTCAAGCAGTTCCTGCTCGCCGGCCATCCCGAGATCCTGATCGTGTCCAATATCGTCGAGGACGGCCGCAACGTCGGCCTGGGCGATGCCGGCAAGTTCTGGCATTCGGACCTGTCGTACAAGGAACTGCCGAGCCTGGGCTCGATGCTGCACGCCCAGGAGCTGCCCAGCGAGGGCGGTGACACCTTGTTCGCCGACATGCACAAGGCCTGGGACGCGGTGCCCGAGGGCCTGCGCCGGGTCGTCGAGGGCCGCAGCGCCGCCCACTCCTACACCGCCCGTTACGCCGAGACCAGGTTCGAAGGCAACTGGCGCCCGACGCTGACCGCCGAGCAACTGGCCCAGGTCCAGGAGGTCATCCATCCGGTGGTGCGTACCCACCCGGAAAACGGCCGCAAGGCACTCTTCGTCAGCGAAGGCTTCACCACCCGCATCGTCGGCCTGCCGGATGACGAAAGCCGCGACGTGCTGCAACAGCTGTACGCCCTGAGCGTGCTGGAGCAGAACATCTATCGCCATCAATGGCAGCCCCACGACCTGGTGTTCTGGGACAACCGCTCGTTGATCCACCTGGCCACCGGTTGCCCCGCGCACCTGCGCCGCAAGCTGTACCGCACCACCATCCAGGGCGATGCCCCGTTCTGACGACTGAGGAAACACACCATGCGCAACTCCATCAGCCGCCTGGCGGCAAGTATCGGCCTGGGCGCGAGCTTGGGTTTAGGCAGCCTGGCGGCGCCGACCGTGGCCCACGCCGAAGGGCAGATCCGCATCGCCGAGCAGTTCGGCATCGTCTACCTGCTGCTCAATGTGGTGCGCGACCAGCAACTGATCGAGAAACATGGCAAGGAGCAGGGCCTCGACATCAAGGTCGACTGGGCCCAGCTGTCCGGTGGCGCGGCGATCAACGACGCCTTGCTGTCCGGCTCGGTGGACATCGCCGGCGCTGGTGTCGGGCCGCTGCTCACCGTGTGGGATAGAACCCGCGGCCGGCAGAACGTCAAGGCCGTGGCCTCGCTGGGCAACTTCCCGTACTACCTGGTCAGCAGCAACCCCAATGTGAAGACCATCGCCGATATCTCCGACAAGGACCGGATCGCCGTCCCGGCGGTGGGCGTTTCGGTGCAGTCGCGCTTCCTGCAGTACGCCGCCGCCCGGCAGTGGGGCGACAAGGAATACAACCGTCTCGACAAGTACACCCTGGCTGTGCCGCACCCGGACGCCACCGCGGCCTTGTTGGCCGGCGGCACCGAGCTCAACGGGCACTTCTCCAACCCGCCGTTCCAGGACCAAGTACTGGCCAACAAGAATGTGCACGTGGTGCTCGACAGCTACGACCTGCTCGGCCCCAACTCGCCGACCCTGCTGTTCGCCACCGAGAAATTCCGCAAGGACAATCCCAAGACCTACAAGGCCTTCGTCGATGCCCTCGCCGAAGCCGCCGATTTCGCCCAGAAGGACAAGGCCGCCGCCGCCGACACCTATATCCGGGTGACCAAGGCCAAGATCGACCGCGAGGCGTTGATCAAGCTGATCGACAACCCGCAGTACGAATTCACTGTCACGCCGAAGAACACCTACAAGTTGGCCGAGTTCCTCTACCGGGTCGGCGCGATCAAGAACAAGCCCGAATCGTGGAAGGACTACTTCTTCCAGGATGAACGCCCGTTGCAGGGGAGCTGAGCGCCGATGACCGCCCCATTGCCAGGCCACACGGCCAGCAACCTGAGCCGTGTCGCCACCCCACCGCTGCTGGCGGTGGACAACCTGAGCCTTGAATACCGCACCGCCCAGCGCGTGGTGCGGGCCACCCACCAGGTCAGTTTCGAGGTCGACCGCGCCGACCGTTTCGTCTTGCTCGGCCCGTCCGGCTGCGGCAAGTCCACCTTGCTCAAGGCCGTGGCCGGCTTCATCGCACCACGGGAAGGGCAGATCCTGCTCCAGGGCCAGCCGGTGCGCGGCCCGGGGCCGGACCGCATCGTGGTGTTCCAGGAGTTCGACCAGTTGCCGCCGTGGAAGACGGTGAAGCAGAACGTGATGTTCCCGCTGCTGGTGTCCGGCCAGCTCAAGCGCGCCGAGGCTGAGGAACGGGCGCTGCATTACCTGGAGAAAGTCGGCCTGGCCGCCTTCGCCGACGCCTACCCGCACACCCTGTCCGGTGGCATGAAGGCCCGCGTGGCCATCGCCCGGGCACTGGCCACACAGCCCAAGATCCTGCTGATGGACGAGCCGTTCGCCGCGCTCGATGCCCTGACCCGGCGCAAGATGCAGGAAGAGTTGTTGCTGCTGTGGGAGGAGGTGCGCTTCACCCTGCTGTTCGTCACCCACTCCATCGAAGAGGCGCTGGTGGTGGGCAATCGAATCCTGCTGCTGTCGCCGCACCCCGGGCGGGTGCGGGCCGAGGTGCACAGCCACCAGTTCGACCTCGGCAGCCTCGGTGCCAGCGACTTCCAGGCCAGTGCCCGACGTATCCACCGGCTGCTGTTCGACGAGGCCGATGCCTCGACGCCAGCGGACGATCTGGGCTTCAACGATATCCGTATCGCCTACTGACGGGAGCCAGGGCATGACGACGACACCTGTACGCCAGGAATACGAAGTGCAGCTGCAACCCCTGCCGGGTGTGCCGCTGGAGCGCGAGCTGCCGTTGGTGCAACGCTTGTGGCAACAGGGCTGGCTGCGCAAGGCCGTGATCCTGGTACTGCTTGCGGTGGTCTGGGAGGCCGTGGCCCGCTATACCGGCAACGACCTGCTGCTGCCGAGCTTCCTGCAGACCGCCAGCGCGTTGTGGGACGGGCTGCTCAGCGGCGAGCTGCCGGCCAAGGTCGGTGTATCGCTGGTGGTGCTGCTCAAAGGCTATGTGCTGGGCATCGTCCTGGCCTTCGGCCTGACCAGCCTGGCCGTCTCGACGCAAGTGGGGCGCGACCTGCTGGGCACGCTGACCTCGATGTTCAACCCGCTGCCGGCCATCGCCCTGCTGCCGCTGGCCTTGCTCTGGTTCGGCCTGGGCGACAACAGCCTGATCTTCGTGCTGGTGCACTCGGTGCTGTGGGCGCTGGCGCTGAACACCTACGCGGGCTTCCTCGGCGTGTCCGAGACCCTGCGCATGGCCGGGCGCAACTACGGGCTGCGCGGCCTGCGCCTGGTGCTGCACATCCTGGTGCCGGCGGCGCTGCCGTCGATCCTGTCGGGTCTGAAAATCGGCTGGGCCTTCGCCTGGCGCACGCTGATTGCCGCCGAGCTGGTGTTCGGCGCCAGCAGCGGCAAGGGCGGGCTGGGCTGGTACATCTTCCAGAACCGCAATGAGCTGTACACCGACAAGGTGTTTGCCGGGCTGGCGGTGGTGATTCTGATCGGCCTGCTGGTGGAGGGGCTGGTGTTCAACACCCTGGAGCGGCTGACGGTGCGGCGGTGGGGGATGCAGCGCTAGATCACGCAGAACTCAATCCCGATACTGCGCCGCAGCACTGTCCAGCGTCCGCGCAATCTCCTCGCGCAGCGCCTGCGGCGCTTCCACCACCAGCCCCTCCCCCTGGCTCAGCAACCACCAGCGCAGGGGCCAGCCATCCGCCACCGTCGCCCGCAGCCGGTGCCCCTGTTCCAGGGCGGTCAGCTGCATGTCGGCGGTCAAGGGCGCTTCGCGCAGTCGGCGGGCCAGCAGGTCGCTGATCCATGCCTGCAATTCGACGCCTTCCCCTTGCCCGGGCTGCAGCGTATCGCCGCGCAGATAACCCTGCAGGTCGAAATTCCCACGTAGTTCGGCACCGGCATTGGCCGACCAGTGCCAGCCGAACGGAATGCTCTTGTCGTTGCGCTCCAGTGGGAAGATCAGCGACAGCTCGTTGAGGTCGCGCTCGACCGTGCGCTTGCTGACGGTGAAGCCCACGTCACGCAGGCGCCACACCAGTTCGGCACTGGTGATCCCGGGGGAGCGGCTGGGCAGCTGGCGGAGCAAGGCCCATTGGCGGCTGAGGGTGGCGCGGGTGGTGGCGAAGGGCAAAAGGAAACGTCCTTGTCTAGGCTTGCCGGCATAGGATGGCGGCACGGGCAGGGCATGGCAATTGGCCACAGCCTGCTCAGATCAAGGAAGATGCAATTGGTTGCCTGGGATCAATTCGTTCGCGACAGGTTTTGTCGTGGCATCGCGCAGAATCACGCCTCACCACAGTGGAGGTTGGAGCTGTGGGTCGTTCAATGAGGATGAACATGTCTGCCGCCAGCAATATCCATTCGCTGCTTGCCCGGCTTCTTCCCGAGCGGGTCGTCCCAGCCCCGGCACGCCCCGGACAGCGCCACAGGCTGTTCGCCGGCATCGGCATGCCCAGCCAGCAGGCCTTGAGCGGCGAGCGCTTCGGTCTGACCGACCGGCTGGACGAGGCGGTCGACCTGCAGGCGGTCTACCACGACCTGTGCCGCCAGGCATTGCTGGGCAATGTCGCGGCGCTCAACGACCTGGGCTGGATCTGGCTCAATGGCAAGTACTGGCGCGGCGATACCGTGCTCGCCGGCCACCTGCTGCGCATGGCCGCGCTGCAGGGCAATGCTGCGGCCTGGTTCAACCTTGGCCAGCAGCAATATTTCGGCAAGGGTGTCGATGTCTCATACGCCAACGCGGCCGAATACTACCGGCATGCTTTCGAGCGGGGCATGGTGCATGCCGCTGCGGCGCTGGGAGATTTGTACGAAGAAGAGGTGTGCGAGGGTGACCAGGTGTGGCAGGTCGACCCGCTCGAGGCCTATCAGTGGTTTCTTCGCGGCGCCCAGCGCGGCGAGACGCGCTGCCGCTTCGAGGTGGGCTACCGGTTGTTGCATGGGCTTTATGTCGAGGCGGACACCAAGGGCGGGCTGTATTGGCTGGAGCTGGCGGCGGCGACCGGCGTGATGCAGGCGGCAGAGGAGCTGGCCGTGCATTTCAGCAGCCGCGATGCATTGCGTTACCTGGGCTGGCGCGACCAGGCGATCCAGATGGGCAGCACGCTGGCGCTGACCATGAAGCTGGAAGATCAGATTCAGCCGTGAGGTAAGGGACATCGCGGCCACTGTAGGAGCGGCCTTGTGCCGCGAAAGGGCTGCGTAGCAGCCCCGGCGATATCAGCTTGATGCACGAATCATGGGGGCGCTTCGCACCCCTTTCGCGGCACAAGGCTGCTCCTACAGAGATCGTGATATCCGGTAGATGAACAACCTTTCATCTACTCCCTCCGTCACCCCCGGTTGACGACAGGGGTAGGGCAGGGCGTATATTGATAGTTAGCAAACTATGAATATCCTCGGTTCCCACATGTCTCTTGACGCACTGCACCTGAAAATCAGCAGCGGAATGGTCGTGGCCGCCCGTCACTGGCGTCGCCTGTGCCAGGGCGCCCTGACCGGCTACGGCATTTCCGAAGCCTGCGCCGTGCCGCTGCTGATGATCGTGCGCCTGGGCGACGGCGTGCACCAGGTGGCGGTGGCGCAGGCCGCCGGGCTGGAAAGCCCGTCGCTGGTGCGCCTGCTCGACCAGCTGTGCAAGGCCGGCCTGGTCTGCCGCAGCGAGGACCCGCTGGACCGCCGCGCCAAGGCCCTGAGCCTGACCCTTGAGGGGCGCGCCCTGGCGGAGTCCATCGAAGGCGAACTGGTGCGCCTGCGCCGTGAGGTGCTCGGCGGTATCGACCAGGCCGACCTGGACGCCACCTTGCGGGTGATCCAGGCGTTCGAAGCCGCGGGCGTGATGCCATGAGCGGCTTCTTCAGCTCTGTGCCCCCGGCCCGCGACTGGTTCTACGGCGTGCGTACCTTCGCCGCGTCGATGATCGCCCTGTACATCGCCCTGTTGATGCAGTTGCCGCGCCCGTACTGGGCCATGGCCACGGTGTACATCGTCTCCAGCCCGTTCCTCGGGCCGACCACCTCCAAGGCGTTGTACCGTGCCCTCGGCACGTTGCTGGGAACCGGCGGGGCGATTTTCCTGGTGCCGCCACTGGTGCAGTCGCCGCTGTTGCTGAGCATTGCCATCGCCCTGTGGACCGGCACCCTGCTGTTCCTTTCGCTGAACCTGCGCACGGCCAACAACTACGTGCTGATGCTCGCCGGCTACACCCTGCCGATGATTGCCCTGGCGGTGGTCGACAACCCGCTGGCGGTGTTCGACGTAGCCTCGTCCCGGGCCCAGGAGATCTGCCTGGGTATCGTCTGCGCTGCGGTGGTCGGCGCGATTTTCTGGCCGTGCCGGCTGGCGCCGGTGGTGGTGGGCGCGACCGGCAACTGGTTCGCCGAGGCGATCCGCTACAGCGATACCTACTTGGCCCGCGAGGCCAGCGCCGACAAGGTCGGCGGCATGCGTGGCGCGATGGTCGCCACATTCAACTCGCTGGAATTGATGATCGGCCAGCTCGGCCACGAGGGCGCCGGTCCGCATACCCTGAAAAATGCCCGTGAGCTGCGTGGCCGCATGATCCACCTGTTGCCGGTGATCGATGCCCTGGACGACGCCCTGATCGCCCTCGAGGGTCGCGCCCCGGCCCAGTTCGCCCAGTTGAAGCCGGTACTCGATGCTGCCCGTGAATGGCTCAAGGGCACTGCCGACAGCGCCTCGGTGGCGCGCTGGACCGCCCTGCACGAGCAGATCGACCGCCTGCAGCCCGGCGCCGCCGCCATCGACCAGCGCGCCGAGCTGCTGTTGTCCAATGCCCTCTACCGCCTGACCGAATGGGCCGATCTCTGGCAGGACTGCTGCACCCTGCAGCACGCCCTGCGCAAGGACGACGCCACGCCGTGGCGCGCGGTCTACCGTCACTGGCGCCTGGGCCGGCTGACGCCGTTCTTCGACCGTGGCCTGATGCTCTATTCGGTGTTCTCCACCGTCACCGCCATCATCGTCGCCTGCGGCCTGTGGATCGGCCTGGGCTGGAACGACGGCGCCAGCGCGGTGATCCTCGCCGCCGTGTCGTGCAGTTTCTTCGCCGCCATGGACGACCCGGCGCCGCAGATCTACCGGTTCTTTTTCTGGACCTTGATGTCGGTGATCTTCTCCAGCCTGTACCTGTTCCTGGTGCTGCCCAACCTGCACGACTTCCCGATGCTGGTACTGGCCTTCGCCGTGCCGTTCATCTGCGTCGGCACCCTGACCGTGCAGCCGCGTTTTTACCTCGGCACCCTGCTGACCATCGTCAACACCTCGACCTTCATCAGCATCCAGGGCGCCTACGACGCCGACTTCTTCACCTTCATCAACGCCAACCTGGCCGGCCCCGTAGGCTTGCTATTCGCCTTCATCTGGACCCTGGTGGTGCGCCCGTTCGGCGTGGAGCTGGCGGCCAAGCGCATGACCCGCTTCACCTGGCGCGACATCGTCGAAATGACCGCGCCGGCCACCCTGGCCGAGCACCGCCAGGTCGGCGTGCAGATGCTCGACCGCCTGATGCAGCACCTGCCACGGCTGTCGCAGACCGGCCAGGACAGCGGCGTGGCCCTGCGCGACCTGCGCGTGGGCCTGAACCTGCTCGACTTGCTGGCCTACCTGCCGCGTGCCGGCGCCGAGGCCCGCGAGCGCCTGCGCACGGTGATCGAGGAGGTCGGCAGTCACTACGCCGCCTGCCTGCGCGCGGGCGAGCGCCTGCATGCCCCGGCGGCGCTGCTGCGCAACATGGAGCGTGCGCGCCTGGCGCTGAACCTGGACGAACTGTACGAACGCGGCGACGCCCGCACCCACCTGCTGCACGCCCTGAGCGGCCTGCGCCTGGCGCTGCTGCCGGGCGTTGAAGTGATGCTCGAGCCTGCCGAGCAAACGCAACTGCCCCCCGGGCTCGACGGAGCGCCCCTGTGATTGGTGAACTGGATATCAGCGGGGTGTTCCTGCCCACGCTGCTGGTGATGATGTTTGGCACCTACCTGCTGTTCCTCGGGGTGCACGCGGTGCTGGTGCGCCTGCATTTCTACCGCCTGGTCTGGCACCGGGCGCTGTTCAACGTTGCCCTGTATGCCGTGCTGCTTGGCGCGGTGGACCACTTTTGCCGAAGCCTGATGCTGCCATGAAAAAACCTTTGCTGACCCTGGGCCGCGTGGTCCTGACCTTGCTGGTAGTGACCTTCGCCGCCGTGCTCGTGTGGCAGATGGTGGTGTACTACATGTTCGCCCCCTGGACCCGCGACGGTCATATCCGCGCCGACGTGATCCAGATCGCCCCGGATGTGTCCGGGCTGATCCAGAAGGTCGAGGTGCGAGACAACCAGACCATCAAGCGCGGTGACGTGCTGTTCACCATCGACCAGGACCGCTTCACCCTGGCCCTGCGCCAGGCCAAGGCGACCCTGGCCGAGCGTCAGGAGACCCTGGCCCAGGCCTCTCGCGAGGCCCAGCGCAACCGCAAGCTGGGCAATTTGGTGGCGGCCGAGCAGCTTGAAGAGAGCCAGTCCCGCGAAGCCCGTGCCCGCTCGGCGGTGAACGAGGCCCAGGTGCAGGTGGATGTGGCCCAGCTCAACCTCGACCGCTCGGTGGTGCGCAGCCCGGTGGACGGCTACCTCAACGACCGCGCCCCGCGTGCCCACGAGTTCGTCAGCGCCGGACGCCCGGTGCTGTCGGTGGTCGACAGCGCCTCGTACCACGTCGATGGCTACTTCGAAGAGACCAAGCTGGGCGGTATTCATATCGGCGATGCCGTGGAGATTCGCGTGATGGGCGACAACACCCGCCTGCGTGGCCGGGTGCAGAGCCTGGCCGCCGGCATCGAGGACCGCGACCGCAGCAGCGGCGCCAACCTGTTGCCCAACGTCAATCCGGCGTTCAGTTGGGTGCGCCTGGCCCAGCGGATTCCGGTGCGCATCGCCTTCGATGAAGTGCCGGAAGACTTCCGCATGATCGCCGGACGTACCGCCACGGTGTCGATCATCGAGGGTCAGCATCCATGAAACAGCTGATCCTGGCGGGGCTGTGCCTGTCCTTGGGGGCCTGCATGATGGTCGGGCCTGACTACGAGCTGCCCAAGGACGCCGCCGTGCAGCGCGGCGACCTCAATGGCCCGCTGCGCCAAGACGCCGACAGCGTGGTCTCGGCGCCAGTGCCCGAGGACTGGTGGCAGCTGTACCAGGATCAACGGCTCAACGAGCTGGTGCACCAGGCCCTGAGCGCCAACACCGAACTGCGCGTGGCCGCCGCCAACATCGCCAAGGCTCGCGCCCAGGTAGAGGTGGCCGAGTCCCAGGGCGGCTTCAACGGAGGCGTCAAGCTGGGCGCCCAGCGCCTGCAGGAGTCCGGCGAGGCCTTCCTGCAGCCGGAAAAGGTGCCGGTGGCCAATATCGGCGAAGCGATCATCAGCGCCAGCTACCAATTCGACCTGTGGGGCACGCTCAAGCGCGGCACCGAGGCCGCCAAGGCCAATGCCGACGCGGTGCAGGCCGCCGCCGACACCGCGCGCATCACCCTGGTGGCCGATGTGGTCAAGGCCTACACCCAGGTGTGCTCGGCCAACGAGGAATACCACATCGCCCGCGAGTCGCTGGACCTGCAGCAGCAGAGCGTGCAACTGACCCAGCGCCTGCGCGACGCCGGGCGTGGCGACGAGACCCAGGTCACCCGTTCGCAGACCCAGTTCAAGTCCCTGCGCGCCGAATTGCCGCGCTTCAAGGCCGAGCGTGAGGCGGGCCTCTACACTCTTGCTGCGTTACTGGCCAAGCCGGTCGAGCAGTTGCCCGCCGGCACCGCCGATTGCGCCGAACTGCCCCACCTGTCGCAGCTGGTGCCGGTCGGTGATGGCGCGGCCCTGCTCAAGCGCCGCCCGGACGTGCGTCAGGCCGAGCGCCAGCTGGCGGCGGCCACCGCCAGCATCGGCGTGGCCACCGGCGCGCTGTACCCGGATATCAGCATCGGCGCCCAGGTGGGCACCATCGGCATTCTCGAGAACCTCGGCGAGCCGGCCACCAATCGCTGGGGCTTCGGCCCGCAGATCAGCTGGAACATCCCCACCAACGGCACCCGCGCGCGCATCCGCATGGCCGAGGCCTCGACCCAGGCGGCGCTGGCGCATTTCGACGGGGTGGTGCTCAACGCCATTCGCGAAACCCAGACCCGCCTGGCGCAGTACAGCGCGCTGCTGGATCGGCGCGATGCCCTGGCCGAGGCGGAGCGCTCCGCCAAGGAGTCGGCGGACCAGACGCATCTGCGTTACCAGGTAGGGCGTGAGTCGTTCCTGGCGGACCTGCAGGCGACGCGGACCTATACCGATGTGCGGGCGCAGCTGGCGGCGGCCAACAGCCAGGTGGCGATGGGGCAGATCGGGGTGTTCCTGGCGTTGGGTGGCGGCTGGAAGGGCAGTGCCAGGCCCTGACGGGGAGGGCACGCTCCCCTGTAGGAGCGGCCTTGTGTCGCGAAAGGGCCGCGAAGCGGCCCCAGGGTTTCAGCACTGATGCAAAAATCGCTGGGGCTGCTTTGCAGCCCTTTCGCGGCACAAGGCCGCTCCTACAGGGATTGCGTGTGGCTCAGTTCAGCACCCGCGCCGGCTCATCCGGCGGCAGGTTGTCCCGGCCACGCGGCTGTTTCGGCTGCCCAGGCACCGAGCCGCCCAACTGCTCGGCCAACTGCTGCGCCACATCCTCGCCCAGCGCCTTCGACACATCCCGCACCACCCGCGGACGGTTCAGCGTCACGCGGCGGTCCTGGCTCTTCACCAGCTTGGTGTCTTGCCCCTCACCCATGGCGGTGAACGCCGAGGTGATCTCGTAGGTGCGGGTGTTGATCAGGCTGAAGTCGGCGACCACGGTCAGGCCCAGCACCGCCGAGTAGCTGTCGGTGTGGTCCAGCGAGTTGATGTCCTGCTGGAAGTCGATGTCCGACAGGGTACCGAACAGCACGTAGTCGGCGCCCTTGAACGCGCCGTTCTTGATGCGGCGGATCACGTCGTAGACGTCTTCCTTCGAGTCGGCGGTATAAGGACGACCCTGGACCAGCTGGAACATGCCGGTCTTGAGGATCTCACCCTTGATGTCGCCACCGAACTTGCGCAACTCGGTCTGCTCGATGTAGCTGTTGAGGCTCTCGTACTCGCTGTAGCTCGACTGGCCGCTGGCGTGGTACATGCCGGCCTGGCCGCTGCTCTGGGCGTTGATGGTGTGGATGTACTCCTCCACCTGCGCTTGATAAGCCAGGTCGGTCACCGCCACCTTGGGGGCCGCCTGCGCGCCGAAGGCGCAGGCCAGGCCAATGATTGCCATCCATGCACGCATCGATCAGCGCTCCGTGGTCTTGCGGATTTCTTTTTCGTCCATCCACTCGGCCAGGCCGCTTTCCACGTCGATCAGCTGCAGGCTGAACTTGTAGAACACGTCCTTGTAGTCGCTGCTGCGCTTGACGATCGAGCTGATCGAACCTTCCAGGCGGTACTTGGCGGCGATCATGTTGCCGGTCTTGGCCACGGTCTTCTTCTTGTACAGACCGCTCTGGTTCTGCAGCTTGAGCTGGTCGACCTGGCTCTGCATGTCGGTGTTGTCGCTGGCGAAGCGGGCGGCGCCGGACTTCATCAGCTGGGTCTTGATCGAGGTGGTGATCTCGCGGGTATCGATGTACTCGCTGGTCTTGTTCTTCACGTCGTACACCTGCACCACCGGGCGGCCGTGCAGCACGCCGGACTGGGCCAGGGAGCGGGTCATGCTCTCGGCGATCATCTGCAGGTCGGTGGAGCCGAACTCGTTGGTCACCAGCTCGACGGCCTTGCTGTCGCCGTAGCTGATGTTCTTGCCGCCGAGAACCGGCGACGGGGTGCTGCAGCCGCTGACCAGGGCGATGGCGATGGCGGCGAGGGAAAGGCGTGCAAACATGGAACGTGCTCCTGAAAGGGGTTACCGGGTGTGGACTTCGAGGCGGAAGTCGCGGGCAGCGGGGGTCGGGGCGATGGCGGGGAGGAACTTGGCCTGCTTGCCGTACAGCGGCAGGGCTTTCCAGCTCTCCTCGTCGGCCACCGGGAAACCGTCGCTGCCCAGCCAGGCGAAGCGGTAGAAGAGCGTCTGGTTGCTGCGGCTGGTGTTGGTCAGCGCCACGTTGACGGTGAGGTAGCCGTTCTCGCGGGCGACGCGCATCTGGCCGACCTCGATGTCATCCAGCTGGCCCATGGTCACCACCTTGCTGGCGGCGCTGCCGGGGGCAGGGGGCGGGGTGGCGCAGCCGGCCAGAAGGGCGACGGCGGCCAGGGCGAGGCATGTTCTGCGCATGTTCGATCCTTGGGTTACTTGAGGCTGGCGACAGCGGTGGCTGCGGCCTGCGGGGCGACTTGGACGGCCGGGCCGCCAGCGAATACGCGGTTGCCGACCACGCGCAGGCTGACCACCTGGTACGGGCGATCTACCTTCACGGTGACCTGCGTGCCGCCGAGGCTCGACGGCAGGCTCAGGTGGTGCTCACCCTGCTTGAGGCGTACGCGGGCCACCTGGGTTTCGTCGGGCAGGGTGCGCCAGGTGCGGGTATCGGCGCCTTCCAGCACGGTGGAGGCGATGCCCACCACCAGCCCGGCCATCGGGTTGGTCTGGTTCAGGTTCTTCTGCGCCACGCCGCGGCTGATGGCGCGCACGCTGGTGCGCAGGATGATGCCCGGCATGTCGTCGCGCAGGGCGCGGCGCGACATGGCCGTGGTGCTGTTGAGCGCGGTCAGGGCCAGGGCCTTGTCGTTGAGCTGGATCTCGCTCAGGTGCGCGGTCGAGGTGTCTTCGCGGATGATCGGGAACGACAGCGGGGTGATCACCAGGTTGTCCTGGATCGGCAGCGGCAGCGGGATGCGGATCGAGTCGCGGGCCGGGGCCAGGCCGGTCTGCACCACGATCAGCACGTCGCTTTCGCCGGCCTTGGCGCTGTTCTTGTCCAGTTCGAGCAGCGCCTGGTCAAGCAACGGCGTGTTCGGGCGCAGCTCGGCGGCCTTACGGTAGCCCGGCGCGGCCAGGCCTTTCTCGCCGAGGGCCTCGTAGACATAGCCGGACAGGTAATGGCTGAAGGCGCTCTGATAGCTGTTCTTCAGGCCGACCACCTCAGGGGCGTCGAGGCTGGCGACCGGGTAACCCTGCAGGTCCTTGTACTCGGTCTTGATGCCTTCCTTCTCGGCCTCTTCCTCGCGCTTGAGGTATTCCTTGTCGCGCAGCTCGGCGATGATCGCCTCGCGCTCGTGGGTCTTCTTGATTTCGGTGCGGGCACCGTCGAAATCGTTCTGCGCCAGCAGGTTCAGGGCCATCTGTGTGGTCAGCATGACTTTTTCGTAGTCATAGCCTTCGTAGCGACGGACCTTGTCGTTGACCAGGTAGCTGCCGAACTGGCTCAGGTACTTGTCGGTGTCGAGCTTGACCGACTCTTCCCACTGGAACACCACGCTGTCGGCCGAGCGCCAGGCGTCCTGGCTGCCCTTGAGGTCACCCTTGGAGCGCAGCAACTCGCCTTTTTCGAAGTAGTAGAGCAGGTCTTTCTTGTCGCCCTTGTTGTTGCTCTCGAGCAGGGCGAGGGCGGCGTCGACGTTGCCGGCGGCCAACTGCTTGTTGGTCTCCTGCAGTTCGCTGTCGTAGCTGCGGAACACCGAGCAGCCGGTGAGCTGCACGGCGGCGACCAGGGTCGCCAGGGTGAGGGCGCGGGATACCATCGGACTTCTTCTTTCCCTGAAACGGTTGGCCGCGTGGGCGGGGGCGGCAGATCCCTCTGTTTTATCGCCAGAACCTCTCGATGGAGGCGCCTTGATTGCTAATGGCTATTACGGCGGCGCGGGATTATACCCAAAGTAGTAGCGCGGTGATGGCGAATTGCTTCGCATTTTTAGGTTGATGCCATCAGTCGGAAAAAGCCATTCCCACGGACTGTTCCGCCAATTTGTCTCAAGATTTTTCATGAAATCTGCCCCTGAGCCTTGAGCGGGGGAGAGTGGAAGTGAACAATGTTCTCTTTCGTATTTCCGTCGAGATTGGCCATGATTTCCCGTTCCCGTCTGCTTGCCTGGCTGCCTGCCCTGTTGCTTGGCCCGGTGCTGGCGCTGTGCAGCACCCCGACGCTGGCCGAGGCTCCTGCCGAGGCGACCAAGGCACTGCACCTGCTGGACTACATCGGTGCCGACTACCCGCCGACCGTGCGCGACGGCAAGGTGGTGGACGACGGGGAATACCGCGAGCAGCAGGAGTTCAGCGGCGTGCTGGCCGAACTGGTCAAGGGCCTGCCCGCGCATGCCGAGCGTGGCGCCCTCGAGCAGGGCGTGCAGAGCCTGCGTCAGGCCATCGACCAGCGTCAGGACGGTGCCGCCGTCGCCCGCCAGGCCCGACAACTGGGGGCGCGTCTGGCAGTGGCTTACGAGGTCAGCCAGGCCCCGGTGATCACCCCCGACCCTGCTCGCGGCGCTTCGCTGTATGCGCAGAACTGCTCGATCTGTCATGGTGACACGGGCCTCGGCGACGGCCCGGCCGGGGTCGGCCTGGAGCCTGCGCCAGCCAACCTGCGCGATGCCGGGCGCCTCGACCAGTTGAGCCTGTTCGACCTGTACAACACCCTTGGGCTGGGCATCGAAGGCACCGAGATGCCGTCGTTCGCCGACCAGCTCGACGAGCGCCAGCGCTGGGACGTGGCGGCCTATATCGCCAGCTTCACCGCCGATCCGCAGGCGGCCAAGGGCGACAAGAACTGGAACATCGCCGACCTGGCCCGGCAGACCCCGGCCGAAGTCGCCGCCAGCGAAGGCGCGGATGCCGTGGCCGCGTTCCGCGCCCAGCGGGCGCAGCCGCCGCAGGTCAAGCGTGGCCCGGCGCAGCTGCTCGAATACACCTCCAGCACCCTGGACAAGAGCCTGGCGGCCTACCGCGCTGGCGACCACGACCAGGCCTACGACCTGTCGGTGGCGGCCTACCTGGAAGGCTTCGAGCTGGTGGAAAGCTCGCTCGACAACATTGACGCTCAGGCCCGCAAGGACACGGAAAAGTCGCTGATGGCCTACCGTCAGTCGTTGCAGGACGGCCTGCCGGTAGCCCAGGCCGAACAGCGCCTGGCCGAAGCCAAGGCCAAGCTGGAGCAAGCGGCCAAGCTGCTGGGCAGCGATGGCCTGAGCTGGTCGCTGAGCTACGTCTCCGGCCTGCTGATCCTGCTGCGCGAGGGCCTGGAGGCAATCCTGGTTTTGGCGGCGATCCTGGCCTTCCTGCGCAACACCGGGCAGCAGTCGGCGGTGCGCAGCGTCAATATCGGCTGGGGCCTGGCGCTGGTCGCCGGTTTCGCCACCTGGGCCCTGGCGGCCTATGTGATCGATGTCGGCGGTGCGCAGCGTGAGCTGCTTGAAGGCTGCACGGCACTGTTCGCCGCGGTGATGGTGCTGTGGCTCGGCGTGTGGATGCACGATCGCCGCCACGCCGCCGCCTGGCAGGACTATATCAAGCGCAGCCTGGTCAGTGGCGGCGGGCGCTTCGGCTTTGCCTTGCTGGCGTTCTTCTCGGTGTACCGCGAGCTGTTCGAGGTGATTCTGTTCTACGAGACCCTTTGGCTGCAGGCCGGTCCGGCTGGCCACCAGGCGGTGCTGGCGGGTGGCGCCACGGCGCTGGTGCTGCTGGTGGGCCTGGCCTGGGTGATCCTGCGCGGCTCGGCCAAGCTGCCGCTATCGTTGTTCTTCAGCATCAACGCGGCGCTGTTGTGCGCACTGTCGGTGGTGTTCGCCGGACATGGCGTCAAGGCGCTGCAGGAGGCCGGCGTGCTGGGTACGCGGCCAGTGGCGTTCTTCGAGTTCGACTGGCTGGGTATCCACGCCGACGCCTATTCGCTGGGCGCGCAGGCGCTGGCGTTGCTGGCCATCGTGTTCCTCTATGGGCGCAGCCGGTTGGCCGAGAAGCGCCGGGCGGCGGCCAGCTGAACCTGTGCAGGGGCGCGTGTACGGGCTTGCCCCGCGATGACGTCGGGGCTGGCATAATGTCAGCCTGTTCAGGCGCTATCGCGGGGCAAGCCCGCTCCCACGACGTCATTGCCCGGAGTACAGGAATAATCCCATGCGTGTATGGATCGATGCCGACGCCTGCCCCAAGGCGGCCAAGGACCTGATCGTCAAGTTCGCCCTCAAGCGCAAGCTCGAAGTGGTGATGGTGGCCGGCCAGCCGCAGATCAAGCCGGCCTTCGCCTGCGTGCGGCTGATCGTGGTGCCCAGCGGCATGGATGCGGCCGATGACTACCTGGTGGAGAACGCCGAGCCCGGCGAGCTGGTGATCTGCAGCGACGTGCCGCTGGCCGATCGCCTGATCAAGAAGGGCGTGGCGGCGCTGGATCCGCGCGGTCGCGAGTTCGACGAGCGCAACATGGGTGAGCGCCTGGCGGTACGCAACCTGTTTACCGAACTGCGCGAGCAGGGCCAGGTCGGCGGTGGCCAGGCGCCCTATGGTGAGCGTGAGAAGCAGGCGTTTGCCAATGCGCTGGACCGGATCCTGAGCCGCTTGTCGAAGCTATAGCTGCCCGGGCCTGCTGCGCAGGCCGTCGCGATATAAGGCCGCGCCTACAAGGAGACGCGATTCCCCTGTAGGAGCGGCCTTGCGCCGCGAAAGGGGTGCGGAGCGCCCCCCAGCGCCTTACTTGTCGTTCTCGTGGGTCAGCTCCAGCACCCGATCCACCAGCTTGTAGATGCCGCCCGCCGCCTCGCTGATCGACTTGGCCAGCATGTATGCCGGGGTGGTTACCAGCTTGCGCTGGGTATCCTCGACGATGTCGTGCACATCGCATTCCTCATGGGTGCCGCCCATCTTCACCACCGCCGCGCTGGTACCGGCGTCGTTGCCGATGGTGCAGACCACGCCCGGCCCGTAGATCTTCGCCGCCAGGGCCGGCGAGATGCAGATCAGGCCGACCGGCTTGCAGGCATCGGCAAAGGCTTCGGCCAGGGCCAGTACATCCGGGTTCACGGTGCAGTTGGCGCCTTCGACGGCGAAGTTGGACAGGTTCTTCGCCGCGCCGAAGCCACCGGGCACGATCAGGGCGTCGAAATCCGAGGCATTGGCTTCGCGAATGTCCTTCACCTCGCCACGGGCAATGCGCGCCGACTCCACCAGCACATTGCGCGATTCCGGCATCTCTTCCCCGGTCAGGTGGTCGATCACATGCATCTGCGCGATGTTCGGCGCGAAGCACTGCACCTGGGCGCCACGCTGGTCCAGGCGCAGCAGGGTGATCACGCTTTCGTGGATCTCGGCGCCGTCGTACACGCCGCAACCGGACAGAATCACCGCAACTTTTTTCGTCATGCTCAATACTCCAGTGTCGAGGCGCTAAATGTCCTCTAGTTTGGCAGATGTAGCCATGGGATTTGCCCCGTAGGCGGCCTAATCTTCGTGGACAACCTTGGAGGTGGCCGTTCATGGACCTGATTCTGCTGGCCGTGCCGTTCTTCTTCGTGCTGATCGCGGTGGAGCTGATCGCCGACCGCGTGCGCGGGCGGCGCAACTACCAGCTCGCCGACTCGATCAACAGCCTGAGCACCGGCGCGCTGTCCACCAGCACCGGGTTGCTGACCAAAGGGGTGGGGCTGGTCACCTATGCCGTGGCCTGGGAGCACCTTGCCTGGCTGCGGCTGCCGGCCGATGCCTGGTGGGTGTGGGTGGTCGCCTTCGTGCTCTACGACCTCTGCTACTACTGGCTGCACCGCCTGGGCCACGAGCGCAACGTGCTGTGGGCGGCGCACTCGGTGCATCACCAGAGCGAGGAGTACAACCTCACCACCGCCTTGCGCCAGACCAGCAGCGGCTTCCTGTTTTCCTGGATCTTCTACCTGCCGTTGGCGTTGCTGGGCGTGCCGCCCCTGGTGTTCATCACCGTGGCGTCGCTGAACCTGCTGTACCAGTTCTGGGTGCACACCCGCCATGTGCCCAAGCTGGGCTGGCTGGAGTGGATCTTCATCACGCCGTCCAACCATCGCGTCCACCATGCGCAGAATCCTCTGTACTTGGATCGCAACTATGGCGGTGTGTTCATAATCTGGGACCGACTGTTCGGCACCTTCCAGGAGGAGGACGAGCGCGAGCCGGTGATTTTCGGCGTGACCACGCCGCTGGCCAGCTGGAACCCGCTGTGGGCCAACGTGCAGTTCTACGCCCAGCTCTGGCATGACGCTCGCCGCACTGCCAGCTGGTGGGACAAGCTGCGTATCTGGTTCATGCCCACCGGCTGGCGCCCGGCGGATGTGGCCGCAGCTTATCCACAGCCCAAGCAGGACCTGGCGGCGTTTCGCAAGTTCGCGATTCCCCTGGGCAGCGCGCAGCAGCTGTACGTCACCGTGCAGTTCGCGGTCTACGTGGCGCTGGGCAGTTATCTGATGGAGGTGGCGGAGCAGGTGGCGCCCGCAGCCCTGGTGCTGGGCTGGACGGTGATGGCGTTCGGGCTGTTCGTGCTGGGCGCGGCGCTGGAGGACCGGCACTGGGCGGGGCGCCTGGAGACCGTGCGACTGCTGTCGAATGCGCCGGCGCTGTATCTGGCCGGCGCGCTTGGCTTAGTGCTGGTCACGCCCGTGTTCTGGTGGCTGCTGCTGGGCTACAGCCTGCTCAGCCTCGGCGGCCTGGCCCTCTGCCGCCGCGCGGCGCTCGGCGCGGATGTTGCGAAAACGCCGGCGCAGCCAGAGCAGCAGGCCCAGCACCAGCAGGCCGCCGAGCACCCATAGCTCGTATTTCTTGATGCTGCCGAGCATGCCTTCGAGGATGGCGCCGAAGTGATAGGCGGCCAGGCCCAGGGCCAGGGCCCACACTGCGGCGCCGATGCCGTTGAGCAGCAGGTAGCGGCGTGGCGGGTAGCCGGACAGGCCGATGGCCACCGGCATCACCGTGCGCAGGCCGTAGACGAAACGGAAACTCAGCACCCAGATATCCGGATGGCGGCGGATGTGCTCCAGCGCCCGGTCGCCCATGGCCTGCCAGCGCGGCTTGCGGGCAAGGATCTTGCGCCCGTGGCGGCGGCCCATGAAGTACCACAGCTGGTCACCGGCGTAGCTGCCGCAGAAGGCCACCAGGACCACCAGCTTGATGTCCATGTATTCGCGGAACGCAAGAAAGCCCGCGAGCACCAGGATGGTCTCGCCCTCGAAGAACGTGCCGAGAAAAAGGGCAAAGTAGCCGAAATCGTTCAGGAATTGTTGAAGCATTTTCTGGCGTGCTGGCGAAATGAACGCGCAGCCTACCCCTTCGGGCGCGTTGGGGAAAGTGTCCAAATGTGTCTCGACGTGAAGATTCCCTGCAACGACAATGGCTGCGGCCACAAGTCGCAGGGTTGCCTAAGGATGTAACACAGGCGTCATAATGGCCGCTTATAACTGTCGCGCTGCCCGCCCGCGCGGGCTCAGGAGTCTGCCGTGAGCTTTACCCCCGCCAACCGTCTGTTTCCTGCCACCCGTCTGCGTCGCAACCGCCGGGACGAATTTTCCCGTCGCCTGGTTCGCGAAAACACCCTGACCGTCGATGACCTGATTCTTCCGGTATTCGTGCTGGACGGCGAGGGCCGTCGCGAAGAAGTGCCGTCCATGCCGGGCGTCGAGCGCCTGTCGATCGACCTGCTGCTGGAAGCCGCACAGGGCTGGGTGGAATTGGGCATTCCGGCGCTGGCACTGTTCCCGGTGACCCCGACCGAGAAGAAGTCCCTCGACGGCGCCGAAGCCTGGAACCCGGACGGTATTGCCCAGCGCGCCACCCGCGCCCTGCGTGCCCGCTTCCCGGAGCTGGGGGTGATCACCGACGTGGCCCTGGACCCGTTCACCACCCACGGTCAGGACGGCATCCTCGATGAAGAGGGTTACGTGCAGAACGACATCACCGTCGAGGCACTGGTTCGTCAGGCGCTGTCCCACGCCGAGGCCGGCGCCCAGGTGGTGGCCCCGTCGGACATGATGGACGGTCGCCTCGGCGCGATCCGCCAGGCCCTGGAAGAGGCCGGCTACGTCAACGTGCGCATCATGGCCTACTCGGCCAAGTACGCCAGCGCCTACTACGGTCCGTTCCGCGACGCGGTCGGCTCGGCGCTGAACCTGGGCAAGGCCAACAAGGCCTCCTACCAGATGGACCCGGCCAACAGCGACGAGGCCCTGCACGAAGTGGCCACCGACCTCGCCGAAGGCGCCGACATGGTCATGGTCAAGCCGGGCATGCCGTACCTGGATATCGTCCACCGCGTAAAGACCGAGTTCAAGGTGCCGACCTTCGCTTACCAGGTCAGCGGCGAGTACGCCATGCACATGGCCGCGATCCAGAACGGCTGGCTCAGCGAGGCCGTGATCCTTGAATCCCTCACCGCTTTCAAACGGGCAGGCGCTGATGGCATCCTGACCTATTTCGCCGTGCGTGCCGCTCAATTGATGAGAGGGCAGTAACGCCCTCCAGGAACGTCAGATGAATAACGAAGTGCTAACCCCTGTCGAGATCAAGGATGCCCAGGCCGTGCCCGAAGAAATGGTGCAGACCCCGCCCGACCTGCCGGCGGTAGCGGAGCCGGAAGCGGTCGTCGAAGCTGCCCCGGCACCCGCGCCTGCGCCGGCCCCGGCGATCGCCGTGCCGAGCCTGGACGACAGCAGCCTGTACATTCATCGCGAGCTCTCGCAGCTGCAGTTCAACATCCGCGTGCTGGAGCAGGCGCTGGACGAATCGTACCCGCTGCTCGAGCGCCTGAAGTTCCTGCTGATCTTCTCCAGCAACCTCGACGAGTTCTTCGAGATCCGCGTGGCGGGCCTGAAGAAGCAGATCAACTTCGCCCGCGAACAGGCCGGCGCCGACGGCCTGCAGCCGCACCAGGCGCTGGCGCGCATCAGCGAGCTGGTGCACCTGGAGGTGGATCGCCAGTACGCGATCCTCAACGATGTGCTGCTGCCGGAGCTGGAGAAGCACGCCATCCGCTTCATCCGCCGGCGCTACTGGACACCCAAGCTCAAGACCTGGGTGCGCCGTTACTTCCGCGACGAGATCGCGCCGATCATCACCCCGATCGGCCTCGACCCGACCCACCCGTTCCCGCTGCTGGTGAACAAGAGCCTGAACTTCATCGTCGAGCTCGAGGGTGTCGACGCCTTCGGCCGCGACTCGGGCCTGGCGATCATCCCGGCGCCGCGCCTGCTGCCGCGGGTCATCCGTGTGCCGGAAGAGGTCGGTGGCCCGGGCGACAACTATGTGTTCCTGTCGTCGATGATCCACGCCCACGCCGACGACCTGTTCCAGGGCATGAAGGTCAAGGGCTGCTACCAGTTCCGCCTGACCCGCAACGCCGACCTGGCGCTGGACTCCGAGGAAGTCGACGACCTGGCCCGCGCCCTGCGCGGCGAGCTGTTCTCGCGCCGCTACGGCGATGCCGTGCGTCTCGAGGTGGCCGACACCTGCCCGAAACACCTCTCCGACTACCTGCTCAAGCAGTTCAGCCTGAGCGAGAGCGAGCTGTACCAGGTCAACGGCCCGGTCAACCTGACCCGCCTGTTCAGCATCACCGGCCTCGACAGTCACCCGGAGCTGCAGTACACGCCGTTCACCCCGGCGATCCCCAAGCTGCTGCAGAACGCCGACAACATCTTCAGCGTGATCGGCAAGCAGGACGTGCTGCTGATGCACCCGTTCGAGTCGTTCACCCCGGTGATCGACCTGCTGCGCCAGGCCGCCAAGGACCCGCACGTACTCGCCGTGCGCCAGACCCTGTACCGCTCGGGCGCCAACTCGGAGATCGTCGACGCCCTGGTGGACGCGGCGCGTAATGGCAAGGAGGTCACCGCGGTGATCGAGCTGCGCGCGCGCTTCGACGAAGAGTCCAACCTGCAGATGGCCAGCCGCCTGCAGGCCGCAGGCGCGGTGGTGATCTACGGCGTGGTCGGTTTCAAGACCCACGCCAAGATGATGTTGATCCTGCGCCGCGAGCAGGGCGAGATCGTCCGTTACGCGCACCTGGGCACCGGCAACTACCACGCCGGCAACGCCCGCCTGTACACCGACTACAGCCTGCTGACTTCCGACGACGCCCTCACCGAGGACGTCGGCAAGCTATTCAGCCAGCTGATCGGCATGGGCAAGACCCTGCGTATGAAGAAGCTGCTGCACGCCCCCTTCACCCTGAAGAAGGGCATGCTCGACATGATCGCCCGGGAGACCCAGTTCGCCCTGGAAGGCAAGCCGGCGCACATCATCGCCAAGTTCAACTCGTTGACCGACGCGAAGATCATCAAGGCGCTGTACAAGGCCAGCCAGTCGGGCGTGCGCATCGACCTGGTAGTGCGCGGCATGTGCTGCCTGCGTCCGGGCATTCCGGGGGTGTCGCACAACATCCACGTGCGCTCGATCATCGGCCGCTTCCTCGAGCACACCCGGGTGTTCTACTTCCTCAACGGCGGCGAGGAGCAGATCTACCTGTCCAGCGCCGACTGGATGGAGCGTAACCTCGACAAGCGTGTCGAGACCTGCTTCCCGGTGGAGGGCAAGAAGCTGCTGCTGCGGGTGAAGAAGGAGCTGGAGGGGTACCTGACCGACAACACCCAGGCCTGGACCCTGCAGCCGGACGGGCGCTACGTGCGCAGCACGCCGACCGGCAACCAGAACCCGCGCAGTGCCCAGGCGACGCTGCTGGAGCGGCTGAGCAATCCGGTGCTCAACGTACGCTAGATATATTGCTGGGGCCGCTTCGCGGCCCTTTCCGACCGGTCCGACGCCTCGGCAAGGCCGCTCCTACAGGGGCCACTATTGCCTGTAGGAGCGGCCTTGTGCCGCGAACACCGGCGCAGCCGGTGCCATACCCCGCGGCTTACCGGACGCTGAGAACAAAATTGACCCGCGCCAGCCATTCCGCCTCGTTGGCGAAGTCGGCTTGGGTCAGCTGGTTCTGCTCCAGCCAGCCGCTCGGGAAGACCACCGCCAGGCTGTTGTCGCCAGCCTGTAGCTCCACCTTGGGCATCTGCTGGGTGCCGCGGATATGGTGGAACAGGATGGCGAAGCGCAGCAGCACGCACAGGCGGATCAGCTTGACGCCTTCGTCGCCGAACTCGGCAAACTTGTCCTTGGGAATGTTGCGACGGTGGCCACGCACCAGCAGGGCCATCATCTGCTGGTCCTCGCGAGAGAAGCCCGACAGGTCGGAGTGCTCGATCAGGTAGGCGCCGTGCTTGTGGTAGTGGTAGTGGGCAATATCCAGTCCTATTTCATGGATTTTCGCCGCCCAACCCAGCAGATCGCGCCAGTTTCCCTCCTCCAGCTCCCATGCTGCGGCCACCTGGTCGAAGGCGTGCAGCGCCTTGCGCTCCACGCGCGCGGCCTGGCCCTGGTCGACGTGGTAGCGCTCCATCAGCGAGTTCAGGGTGCGCTCGCGCACGTCCTCGTGGTGATGGCGGCCCAGCAGGTCGAACAGCACGCCTTCGCGCAGGGCGCCGTCGCAGTGGTCCATGCGCTGCAGTTCCAGGGCGTCGAAGATCGCCTCGAGGATGGCCAGACCCGCCGGGAAGATGGTTCGGCGATCGGGCTTGACCCCTTCGAAGTCGATCTTGTCGGTCTCGCCGAGTTTGAACAGCTTGCGCTTGACCGCCGCCAGCCCCTCGGCGTTGACCTCGCCGCTGCCCTGGCCGATGGCCTTGATCGCCGCGGCGATGGCGCGAATGGTCCCGGACGAGCCGATGGCTTCGTCCCAGGTCAGGCGGTGCAGGGCGTTCTCGATGCTCATCAGTTCCAGGCGCGCGGCGGTGTAGGCCTGGGCGTAGCGCGCCGGGGTGATCTTGCCGTCGCGGAAGTAGCGCTGGGTGAAGCTCACGCAGCCCATCTGCAGGCTTTCGCGCAGCAAAGGCTCGAAACGCTGGCCGATGATGAACTCGGTGCTGCCGCCGCCGATGTCGGCGACCAGGCGCTTGCCGGGGGTGTCGGCCAGGGTGTGGGACACGCCCAGGTAGATCAGGCGCGCCTCTTCGCGGCCGGAGATGACCTCGACCGGGTGGCCGAGGATGGCTTCGGCGCGCAGGATGAATTCGTTGCGGTTGCGCGCTTCGCGCAGGGCGTTGGTGCCGACGATGCGCACCGAGCCCTGGGGCATGCCGTTGATCAGCTGGGCGAAGCGCTTGAGGCATTCCAGGCCGCGTTGCATGGCTTCTTCGCTGAGCTTGCGGTCATCGTCGATGCCGGCGGCGAGCTGAACCTTTTCTCCAAGCCTTTCGAGGATGCGGATTTCCGTGTGATGGGCCTTGGCCACGACCATGTGGAAGCTGTTGGAGCCCAGGTCGATGGCGGCGATCAGAGACAGGTTCTTCGCGGTGGTGTGCGGCATGGTCTGGAGATTCTCGGTCGTTAACCCGGCAATCGTGCCACGATCGCGGGCATACGCCAACGAGCGGCATGGCAAGGCTTGATGCATGGCAATGTCATGGCAATGTTATGACCTTGACATGACAGTTTCGATTCGTGGCGTCTTGCACAACTATAGTTAGACTCAATCGTCCGTGGCTTCCTGTCGCGCCTGGGTGCGGCTATGATGGGCAACGTTTTTTTGTGCTTACGACCTGGAGATATCCATGAGCAGCGATCTTATCAAACATGTCACCGATGCCAGCTTCGAAGCCGAAGTACTCAAGGCTGAAGGCGCGGTGCTGGTCGACTACTGGGCTGAATGGTGCGGCCCATGCAAGATGATCGCTCCGGTACTGGACGACATCGCCGCTGAATACCAGGGCAAGGTGACCATCGCCAAGCTGAACATCGATGAAAACCAGGAAACCCCGGCCAAGCACGGCGTGCGTGGCATCCCGACGCTGATGCTGTTCAAGAACGGCAACGTCGAGGCCACCAAGGTCGGCGCGCTGTCCAAGTCGCAGCTCAAGGCGTTCCTCGACGCCAGCCTGTGATGTGATGAAGCCCCGCAAATGCGGGGCTTTTCTTTATCTGTCGTAGGCATTTTCCGCGAGGGCCGGCGAGCCCCGCTATCGCGCCCATCCAGACGGATAGCCCCGGAAATCGGTGGCCAAAACCACTAGACGTCGAAAAAAGCAAGTGTTACATTCGGCCTCGCACTGCTTCTCCAGTGCCCTCTGCACGCCGTCGCCGAAGCATCCCTAATTCGAATCAGTACGCGATCCTGTCGCCATCTAGCGGCGCGGCCTCATTAAGCCAACGCTTAATTTCTCCCTTCCTTACATGATTACGTCACTCCCCTTATGAACCTGACAGAACTCAAGCAAAAGCCGATTACCGATCTTTTGGAAATGGCCGAACAGATGGGCATCGAAAACATGGCCCGTTCGCGCAAACAGGACGTGATTTTCGCCCTGCTGAAAAAGCATGCGAAAAGCGGCGAAGAGATCTCGGGTGACGGCGTGCTGGAGATTCTCCAGGATGGTTTCGGTTTCCTGCGTTCGGCGGATGCCTCTTACCTGGCCGGTCCTGACGACATCTACGTTTCGCCCAGCCAGATCCGTCGCTTCAACCTGCGCACCGGCGACACCATCGTCGGCAAGATCCGTCCACCGAAGGAAGGCGAGCGTTACTTCGCGCTGCTGAAGGTCGATACCATCAACTTCGACCGTCCGGAAAACGCGAAGAACAAGATTCTCTTCGAAAACCTGACGCCGCTGTTCCCCAACAAGCGCCTGAAGATGGAAGCCGGCAACGGTTCCACCGAAGACCTCACCGGTCGCGTCATCGACCTGTGCGCCCCGATCGGCAAAGGCCAGCGCGGCCTGATCGTCGCCCCGCCGAAAGCGGGCAAGACCATCATGCTGCAGAACATCGCGGCCAACATCACCCGTAACAACCCCGAGTGCCACCTGATCGTCCTGCTGATCGACGAGCGCCCGGAAGAAGTGACCGAAATGCAGCGCACTGTGCGCGGCGAAGTGGTCGCCTCGACCTTCGACGAACCGCCGACCCGCCACGTGCAGGTCGCCGAGATGGTCATCGAGAAGGCCAAGCGCCTGGTCGAGCACAAGAAGGACGTGGTCATCCTGCTCGACTCGATCACCCGTCTGGCCCGTGCCTACAACACCGTGATCCCGAGCTCCGGCAAGGTGCTGACCGGTGGTGTCGACGCCCACGCCCTGGAGAAGCCGAAGCGTTTCTTCGGTGCCGCGCGTAACATCGAGGAAGGCGGTTCGCTGACCATCATCGCCACCGCGCTGGTCGAGACCGGCTCGAAGATGGACGAAGTGATCTACGAAGAGTTCAAGGGTACCGGCAACATGGAGCTGCCCCTGGACCGTCGTATTGCCGAGAAGCGCGTGTTCCCGGCCATCAACATCAACAAGTCCGGTACCCGTCGCGAAGAGCTGCTGACCGCCGACGACGAGCTGCAGCGCATGTGGATCCTGCGCAAGCTGCTGCACCCGATGGACGAGATCGCCGCCATCGAGTTCCTGGTCGACAAGCTCAAGCAGACCAAGACCAACGATGAGTTCTTCCTGTCGATGAAGCGCAAGTAAGCGTTTCAGACTGGAACCGATTGGGGCTGCTGCGCAGCCCATCGCGGCACAAGGCCGCGATGGGTCGCGAAGCGGCCCCTTTTCATTTTTGCCCCCAAACAAGGCGTGAACGGCGCTACACTCTGCCCCCCGACCGATACGCCCAACACGAGGCCCTTGCATGCAGTATCGCGATTTGCGCGACTTCATCCGTGGCCTGGAACAGCGCGGTGAACTCAAGCGCATCCAGGTTCCCATCTCCCCTGTACTGGAAATGACCGAAGTCTGCGACCGCACCCTGCGCGCCAAGGGCCCGGCGTTGCTGTTCGAAAAACCCACCGGCTTCGACATCCCGGTGCTGGGCAACCTGTTCGGCACCCCCGAGCGGGTGGCCATGGGCATGGGCGCCGAATCGACCGAAGAACTGCGCGAGATCGGCAAGCTGCTGGCGTTCCTCAAGGAGCCCGAGCCACCGAAGGGCCTGAAGGACGCCTGGTCGAAACTGCCGATCTTCAAGAAGGTCGTGTCCATGGCGCCGAAGGTGGTCAAGGACGCGGTATGCCAGGAGATCGTGGTCGAGGGTGACGACGTCGACCTGGGCCAGTTGCCGATCCAGCACTGCTGGCCGGGCGACGTGGCGCCGCTGATCACCTGGGGCCTGACCGTCACTCGCGGGCCGAACAAGGACCGCCAGAACCTCGGTATCTATCGTCAGCAGGTGATCGGCCGCAACAAGGTGATCATGCGCTGGCTGAGCCACCGTGGCGGCGCGCTGGACTACCGCGAATGGTGCGAGAAGCACCCCGGCCAGCCATTCCCGGTGGCCGTGGCCCTGGGCGCGGACCCGGCGACCATCCTCGGTGCCGTGACCCCGGTCCCGGACACCCTTTCCGAATACGCTTTTGCCGGCTTGCTGCGCGGCAACCGCACCGAGCTGGTCAAGTGCCGTGGCAACGACCTGCAGGTGCCGGCCACCGCCGAGATCATCCTCGAAGGCGTGATCCACCCCGGCGAGATGGCCCCGGAAGGCCCGTACGGCGACCACACCGGCTACTACAACGAAGTGGACAGCTTCCCGGTGTTCACCGTCGAGCGCATCACCCACCGGCAGAAACCGATCTACCACAGCACCTACACCGGCCGACCGCCGGATGAGCCGGCGATCCTCGGCGTGGCGCTGAACGAAGTGTTCGTGCCGATCCTGCAGAAGCAGTTCCCCGAGATCATCGACTTCTACCTGCCGCCGGAAGGCTGCTCGTACCGCATGGCGGTGGTGACCATGAAGAAGCAGTATCCAGGCCACGCCAAGCGCGTCATGCTGGGTGTGTGGTCGTTCCTGCGACAGTTCATGTACACCAAGTTCGTTATCGTCACCGACGACGACATCAACGCCCGCGACTGGAACGATGTGATCTGGGCCATCACCACGCGCATGGACCCCAAGCGTGATACGGTGATGATCGACAACACCCCGATCGACTACCTCGACTTCGCGTCGCCGGTGTCGGGCCTGGGGTCGAAGATGGGCCTGGATGCCACGCACAAATGGCCGGGCGAGACTACACGCGAATGGGGCCGGGTCATCGTCAAGGACGAGGCCGTCACCCGCCGTATCGATGAGCTGTGGGACCAGTTGGGAATAGATTGATGCAGGTAACCTTGCAGCCTTCCGGGGCGGTACTGGCGGTCGAACCGGGTGAAAGGATTCTGGATGCCGCGCGGCGCCTGGGCTACGACTGCCCAAGCAGCTGCCGTAACGGCAACTGCCATGTGTGTGCCGCGCTATTGGTGGAGGGCAGTGTTCGCCAGGAAGGCCAAGTCCGCGATCACGGTGAACTGTTCACCTGCATCGCCGAGCCGCTGGAGGACTGCGTCTTGCTGTGGGATGGTGTGCTGGCCCTGGGCGAGCTGCCGGTGCGCAAGCTGGCCTGTACCGTGAGCGAATGCGTCGAGGTCGGTGGCGACGTCTGGCGCGTGCGCCTGCGCGCGCCTGCCGGCAAGCCGCCGCGCTATCACGCGGGGCAGTACCTGATGATCGAGCGCGAGGGCATGGACAAGGCGGCCTTCTCCCTCGCCTCGGCGCCCCACGGTGGCCGTGACCTGGAGCTGCACGTGCTGGCCCGGGAAAGCAGCGCCGTGCAGTTGATCGAGCAACTGCGGCGCAGTGGCCTGGCGCGTATCGAACTGCCGTTCGGTGATGCCCATCTGGCGGAGCTGCCTGACGGCCCGCTGGTGCTGATCGCCGCCGGTACCGGCATGGGCCAGATGCACAGCCTGGTCGAGCACTGCCGCGCCCAGGGCTTCAAGCATCCGGTGCATTTGTACTGGGGCGTGCGCCGGCCCGAGGACTTCTACGAGATCGAGCACTGGGACGAGTGGCAGCGCCTGCCCAACCTGTTCCTGCACAAGGTGGTCAGCGACCTGTGCGGCTGGGAAGGGCGCTGTGGCCTGTTGCACGAGGCAGTGTGCGAGGACATCGGCGACCTGAATCAGGTGCACGTCTATGCCAGCGGCTCGCCGAACATGGTTTACGCCACCCTTGATGCGTTGGTCGAGGCCGGCATGGATGCCCACCGCATGCGTGCCGACGTGTTTGCCTACGCGCCGCGGGGGTGATGGCCACTTATCTTTGAGCAAGTCAGCGGGTCGGGGCTTGCAGGCCGTCGTTTCGGCGAGCGGTTCATTCAGCGATTGGCAAGCTGCTGAAGGCTTTCGACAACCTCTGACAAGTCTTCGGTAAATGGCGATGCCGTCGCAGCGTCGGCGTGTTGCGCCTGGCGGTATTCGCTAGGGGTACAACCGACTAATTGCTTGAAGGCGCGGGCGAAGTATGACGGGTCCTTGAACCCGACGCCGTAGCCGATGCTGGTGATAGGCATCTGACTGTTGATGAGCAGCTCCTTGGCGCAGTCCATGCGTTTGCTCAGCAGGTATTCCATGAAGCCCAGTCCGTTGACTTCCTTGAATAGCCGGCTGAAGCGGAAGGCGGTCATGCCGCAACGTTTTGCCAGTGCTTTTTGGTCGATTTCGCTGCGAAAGTGCTGGTCGATGTAGAGCAGTACGTCATTGAGCGCCTGGTGTTTGTGGTGCTCGTTCGTCAGGCGGATGCTGTCCGGCAGCGCGGGACCATGCTCGACCTGTGTCTTGTTGCCGCTGGGCTGTATGCTGCGGCGCAGCTCGCAGAGCTGTTCCAGCGCATGTAGAAAACGTTGCTTCTCTTTGTTGGACAGGGGCAGCACGATGTACTCCCAGACCCGGGAGCGCATGGCCCACACGGCAAGCTCCTCGGAGTGCTGCACGGTGAACATGGCGATTGGTATGGACGACGCCTTGCGCTTGATCTCCAGCAGCAGGTTGAGCCCGGGCATGTCGGGGCGATCGTAGTGGATGCAGATCATGTTCGGTTGACGCGTGCCATCGACATCAAGTTCGGACAATGCGGCGACCTTGGCGATACGGCAGTCGCAGGTCGGACGGAACTGCGCAACCAACAGCTCGGCCGATCGGTCTCGGGTGAGATCAAACCACAGCAGGTGGGGCGGGCTGGCCGATGCGGACTTCATCCTGGTATTCCTGTAGCGTTCCCTGCGTCCTCGTACGACGCGCGTCGCACTCCGTGTGCTTGCTCATTGCGAGTTGCCATTTTGACGATGCCGTTCATCCATTACAGTCCTCGCAGGTGAAGGGCTGGCAGAGCGTTTGTTACTACTAACTAAATAATGTCAAAGAACTATTTCTGGTGGTGAGTTGCTTGGCGTGTTCAGGGCATGCTGCAAAATAGTCCTACCCATCGACAAAAAACTCCTAACCCTCCGTGATTCTAGCTGACTAGGATTCACACAGGCGGCACACTAACTAACCGCCTCGGTAGATCGATGTTATATGAGGTGCACAGAATGAATATTCAATCGATGAAACTGTCGGTGCTGAAATTCATCAAGGACGAAGAAGGCCTGACGATTGTGGAGTATGCGGTAGCGGGTGGTCTGATCACCCTGGGTGCCGTCGCGGCTTTCATAACACTGGGCGGCAATGTGAGTACCGCCATCACCAGTCTCGGTTGTGCCGTTAAAGGCACCACGTGCTAGGCAGTCCACGTGTGTTTTCGGCCCCGTCGTGAGCATTCGCAGCGGGGCCTGATAAGGAGGAACCATGGGGCACCCGAGGGATGCGTCGTGGGGACAAAAGCGCATCATGGATAGACTCTGCCTGATTCTCCAATCACGGTCCGGTTCGGACAACGCATCAGTGTGTCTCTGCAGGCCAGAGGCATGCGCGTGCCGAGCATTCAAACAACCCCACCTCCTGGCAAGTCGGACTGCACTGTCGCGATTGCGCTCCTGAATGGTTTCTCCTCGCTGACCAGTATCGTCGCTGTACCACTTCCCAATAGATCGAATCACGATAGACACATGACCATTCTGGCCATTTCGAGGCCTATTGCTCGACAGGATGGCTTGGCGCGGTGTTTTCATCCGCTGGGTGGGGGCAGGGTAACGGGGATGAGTCATTGACGAACGCGCTGCCAAGTGTCCAGGCCGCAAGTCGCATCGTTTGTAGCGTGTGATGACAGGGGCAAAAAACTCCTAGCGATCAGCAAAAAACTCCTAACCCCAAGGGTGCACTTCTGACTACTGTTCAACTCAACAACACGGCAAGTGTTGCCCGATAACAAACATTGTGTGAGGTGAGCGAAATGAAACTGCAATCAATTAAAACTTCTGTTGCGAAGTTCATCAAAGACGAAGATGGCCTGACCATCGTGGAGTATGCCGTCGCCGGTGGGCTTATCACGCTGGGTGCCGTTGCGGCGTTCATCACCCTGGGCGGCAACGTGAAAACCGCCATCACCAGCCTGGGCTGCGCTGTCCAGGGCAAGACTTGCTGAGGCCATAGCATCCAACGAGGGTCGCAGTCATGGGCATCGAGCAGTCGATCGTCATTGCAACGTTGCTGGGGCTGCTGGGTACTGCGGTGCTGAGCGATCTGCGCTGGCACCGTATCCCTAACTTTTTGGTACTGCTTGGCCTTGCCCTGGGCTTGACCAGCCAGGTCTCCATTCTGGGCGCCCTTGGCTTGGGCCACTGGGCCTTGGGCATGACGATCGGCTTTGCCATATTCCTGCCGATGTATGCCTTTGGCGGGATGGCCGCCGGTGACGTCAAGCTCATGGCCATGGTCGGTGCCTTTCTCACCCCGCACGACGCCCTGTGGGCCACGCTTTTCAGCCTGATTGCCGGTGCGCTTTGCGGACTCTTGATCGTCCTTGCGCGGGGGCAGGTACAGCAGACCGTGGGGCGCTACTGGTTGATGTTCAGGGCCAGGGCCTATATGGCGCCAGCGGTCGATGAGGTGGCAGGCAAGCCCTTTCCTTACTCAGTTGCGGTCTTGCTTGGCACCTTGACCAGCGTCTTCTGGCTGCCCTTCGGCCAGTAAGTCAGGAGAACACCATGGACGCCGCCGACAATGACACCATTCACGACGAGCGCGAACTTGTGCAGCGCTTGGCTCCGCAGCCGCGTACCGTGCGCGAAACCGGGTTGGCGGAAAACCTGCTCGGTGACCTGGTCTGCAAGCATTTGCACGATGCGGGCGTGTTGGACATGCCCCGACTGGTGGAACGTCTGGCACTGACGGGGGCGGTGCTTGAAGAGGTCTTGACCTCGCTGCGCAAGGACGGTCGCATCGAAATACTCGGGCACAACGGTGGCCAGGCATTGCGCTATGGGTTGACCGAGCGCGGTCGCAGCGCCGCCCGCGACGCCTTGGCACGCAGCGGCTATATCGGTGCGGCGCCGTTTCCGGTCAGTCAGTACCGGGCGCTGCTCAAGGTGCAGACCATCCATCACGGCCAGATCAATGCACAGGACATGCAGCAGGCTTTCAAAGGGGTGGTTCTGGCGCAAGGCATGCTTGATCAACTGGGCGTGGCGCTCAATTCGGGTCGCGCCATCATGATTTACGGGCCGGCGGGCACGGGCAAGACCTATGTCAGCAGCCGTCTGGCGCGCCTGTTCGATGAAGCGATCTGGGTTCCGTATGCCATTGCGGTCAACGAGTCGGTGATCGAAATCTACGACCCTCAGGTACACCGCTGCCTGGATGATCAGGATGATCAGCAGAACACCCTGCTGCTTGACGAAGGGATCGACCGGCGCCTGCTTCGCTGCATGCGCCCGCTGGTGATCACCGGCGGTGAGCTGAGCATGGAGCAGTTGGATGTGCGCTACGACCCGTTCACCCGTCAGTACCAGGCGCCGTTGCAGCTCAAGGCCAGCAATGGCTTGTTCATCATCGACGACATGGGCCGGCAGCGCATGTCGCCGGCCGAGCTGCTCAACCGCTGGATCGTGCCGATGGAAGAGAAGCGCGACTTTCTCAACCTCGGCGGCGGGCGGCACTGCGAGCTGCCGTTCGACTTGGTCCTGGTGTTCTCGACCAACCTCAATCCGCTGGAGTTGGCCGATGAAGCGTTTTTGCGGCGCATTGGCTACAAGCTGCAGTTCGGCTACCTGAAACCCGAGGAATACGAGCGTATCTGGCGCCAGGAGTGCGAGCGGCTGAGTCTGGCCTTCGATCCGCGACTGCTGCATTTCGCGCTGGAGGCGTTGTACGGCGCCGAGAACATGCCACTGGTGCCGTGCCATCCCCGTGACTTGCTGAGCATGGCCCTTGACCGCCAACGCTATCAGGGTGGCTCCGGGCCGCTGTCGGCGCATGAGGTGAAGTGGGCCTGGACCAACTACTTCGTACAGTTCGACTTTCTTGGATAGATGAGGAGATACCGGCATGAGCTCTCGTACTTTCATCTTGATTGCCTTGTCCTTGATCCTGGGATTGGGCGCTGCGTGGATGGCCAATACCTGGCTCAGTGCCCGGCTCAACGCCAGCGCCGATGACAGTCAGCGCAATGTGGTGGTCGCCACGGTAGAGATTCCGTTCGGGCAGATGGTCGAGGCGCAGCAGGTGACGCTGGTACGCATGCCCAAGGATGCGATACCGGATGACGCCTTCGATGCCACCGAAAAGGTCGTGGGCAAGATCGCCACCTTCGCCATGCTCGGCGGCGACATCCTGCGTGGTGCGCGCCTGGCCGAGCACTTGGGCGGCAGCACGCTGTCCTCGCTGATCGAACCGAGCAAACGGGCGATCTCGGTGCGGGTTGACGACGTGGTTGGCGTCGGTGGGTTCCTCTTGCCGGGCAACCGGGTCGATGTCCTGGCGACCAGGCAGGTCGGCGGTACCGGTAATGCTGAGTCGCGCACCATTCTGGAGGATCTGCGCGTATTGGCCGTGGACCAGACGGCCAGCACCGACAAAACCCAGCCAGTGGTGGTGCGTGCGGTGACCTTGGAAATGACCCCTGCCCAGGCGGAACTGCTGGTCAAGGGCATGACCGACGGCAAACTGCAACTGGCCCTGCGCAACCCGCTCGACAACAACAAGGTGCCGGTTCCCGCCGAGCCGGTGGCGCTGGCCCAGGCTGAGCCAGTGGCGCCGGTGCCGATGGTCAAGCCCATCGTCCGTCGCAAGAGTGTGTCTGGCCCCAGCGGTATTACGGTGATCCGCGGTATCGAGGTGAATGTCGTCAACACCCAGATGTAGCCGCCGGACGCAATCGCTGACAGCCACGCCGAGTTACCGGCGTCGTGTACCGACACCCTGCAGGACAAGGTCGGTAGCACTGGAGGGTCTGAATGATGAACGCGCATATTCGACAGCCGCTGCACAGATGCCCGCGGCATCAGCGGGGCACGGCTCTCGTGCTGGTGGTGATCGCCATGGCCGCCATTCTGTTGATGGGGGCCCTGGCGCTGGACGGCAGTCACATGCTGGTGAACAAGGCCCGGCTGCAGAATGCCGTCGATGCCGCGGCCCTGAGCGGGGCCAAGAAACTGAGCGAGGTGTACGGTGCGACCGGCTCCGCCAGCACCACCCAAGCCGCTGCCAGGGACACGCTGGCGCGCAATGCCAACGCCGATGGCAACCAGGAACTGGCCAAGGCCATTGGCAACGACATAAGCGGTTTCGCCACGGTGGAGCTGTCTGCCAGTGTCTACGGGCCGTTCTCTTTCCCTGGCCCGGCCAATGCACGGTATGTGCGGGTGTCGGTGCCCAATTACCCGCTCAGCGGGTTCTTCTGGGGCATGTTGCAGGCGGTCGGTAATGGCGCTGCCCCGTCCAAGGCCGTGGCGGCCGTGGCCACCGCCGGTCCCAGCCCTGCCAGTCCCTGCGACTTGACCCCGCTACTGGTGTGTGGCGATCCAACCAAGAACGACCCCGGCAATGGGCTGTTCTGGGGGTTTCGCTTCGGTGACCTGCAGGTGTTGAAAACGGCGGCGAACAACAGTTCGAGCATTGGCCCGGGTAATTTTCAGTTGCTTGACTTCGGTTCCGGGGGCAACACGGTCCGGGACGGGCTGGCGGGGGGCATCAAGCAGTGCAACCGTGTTGGCGACAACGTGCAGACCAAACCGGGTAACACCGTGGGCCCTTCGGCCCAAGGCCTCAATACTCGCTTCAACCAGTATACCGGCAACCTCAGCGCGGCCGACTATCCGCCAGACCTGGTGATTACGGTCAACAGCAAGTCGTTCACCTACAACGGTTCACCAGCGCAGATCCAGTACAACAACCAGTCGGTGACCTCGACCAACGGCAACCTCGCCACCGCCAGTGGTGCGTTGTACGACTACAACGACTGGGCGCAGGCCTCCGCCGATTGTGCGTCCGGCTCGGCGGGCGGTTGCCAGAGCAATGGCGCATTCGAGCGGCGGATTCTCAAGGTGGTGGTCGGTGACTGCTCCGGCAAGAACGATGGGGCCAGTTCGATCCCGGTAATGGGCTTTGGCTGTTACTTCGTGCTGCAACCGGAGTCGCAGCAGGGCGGCTCGGCGCAAATCTTCGGCCAGTTCGTCAAGCAGTGCGAAGGCGACAATGTGCCTGGCCCTCATCCAGCCAGCGACACCGGTCCGCAGATCATCCAGCTGTACAAGACCTACATCGATAACAACCAGACACCGAGCACCGACTCCTAGGAGGTCTCATGGGACACCGTGGATGCAGGCCTGCGCAGGCCCAGCGAGGGCTGGCGATGGTGGAAATGGTGATCACGCTGCCGCTGCTGTTGCTGTTGTTGTTCGCCTTCGGCGAGTTCGGTCGCATGTTGTTCCAGTACAACAGCCTGATGCAGGCCAGCCGCGATGCCGGACGCTTTGTCTCCGGTCAAGCCTGGAACCCGACCCTGGGCAAGCTCTCGCTGAGTGCCGACCTCGTGTCCCAGACGCGAAGCGTCGCGGTCTACGGCGTGCCGGCCAACCCCAGCGGCTACCCGCCCGTGGTCCCGGGACTGACCACCGACAAGGTCACGGTGCAGGCCGTGGGTACCGACCATGTCCAGGTCAGCATCAGCTACACCTTCGTGCCGGTAATCGGTAGCGCAATACCAGCGTTGTACGGCCAGAGCGTGCCGCTCGGCCTGACCTTGACCTCGACTGTGGTGATGAGGGCCTTGTGATGAATAAGCAGCGTATGCGCGGGATGTATGTCGTTGAATTCGCCATTACCGGCCTGGTGCTGTTCACGCTGCTGTTCGGCGTGTTGGAGGTAGGCCGGTTGTATTTCACCGTCAACGCGCTCAACGAGAGCGTACGTCGTGGTGCGCGCCTGGCGGCGGTGTGCGATATCCGTGATCCGGTGATCTTGCGCCGGGCGATTTTCAATGCTGCCGACAACAGCGGCAAAAGCAGCCTGATCGGCAACCTGGCCACCGCCAACCTCAGTCTGGTGTATCTGGACGCCAATGGCGCGGTGGTCGCCAACCCGGACGACCTCGGCAGCGCCAGCGGCTTTCGCGCTATTCGCTACATCCAGCTGCAACTGAGCAACTTCACTTTCAACCTGCTGATTCCAGGGTTCGGTGGGGGCTTCACCCTGCCGGTGTACAGGTCGACCGTGCCGCGTGAAAGCCTCGGTCGGCAACCCGAGGCGGGCGTCACCCCGGAGATTACGCCATGCTAATGACCAAAGAAGCACCCACCACCAGTGTGACTGAGAATCCCGGCATGCACCTGTTGATCAGTGGCCGTGACGGGGGCGCGTTGAACCAGCTCAAAGCGCTGAGCCAGTGCCTGCCCAACCTGAATGTCACCACCCGCTTGGTTAGCAATGGCCACACCGACCCCTTGTTCGGGCTGGAGCAGATGCCTGACCTGCTTCTGCTGCGTGTCAGCCACCTGTGGCGCGAGGAACTGGCCGCATTGCTTCAGCACCCGCTCAAGGAGCGCCCACCGTTGCTGGTGTGCGGCCCCTTGGACGAGCGCGAGGGTATGCGCCTGGCAATGCAGGCTGGAGCCCGGGATTTTCTGACCGAGCCGGTGGCCGCCGACGAACTGACGGCGGCGATCAACCGTATGGTGATGGAGGCCCATGCCGAGCAAGGCACCGGGGGCAAGCTGGTCGCCGTGATGAACGCCAAGGGCGGCTCAGGCGCGACCATGCTGGCCTGCAACCTGGCGCATCAACTCAGCGTGCGAGGCGGGCGTACGTTGCTGCTGGACCTGGATCTGCAGTTCGGGACGGTGGCCCACAGCCTGGATGTGTTGCCGCAGCACTGCCACATGGAGGTGCTCAAGCAGATCGATGAGCTGGACAGCATCGCCTTGCGCGGCTTTTGCAGTCACTTCAGCCCGACCCTGCATGTGCTCAGTGGTCGCGCGGGTGAGTTGTGCCTGGCCCAGGACGTTCGCCTGGAGCAGCTGGAAAGCCTGCTGCGCCTGGCGCGCAGCACCTATGACTGGGTGGTGGTTGACCTGCCGCGGCAGATCGACCACCTCACGGGGGTCACGCTGGAGCAGGCCGACCGGATCTACATCGTGGTGCAGCAAAGCCTCAGCCACCTCAAGGATGGCACGCGGCTGACCCACATCCTGCGCAACGACCTAGGCGTGCAAGGCAATCGCCTGAAGGTGGTGGTCAACCGCTACAACAAAGCCTCTCCCGTCAGTCTCAAGGACATCAGCGATGCCTTGCGCTGCAGCAATGTGCACAAGCTCCCCAATGACTATTCGGCGGTCAACGAAAGCCAGAACACCGGCGTGCCCCTGGAGGTGCATGCGCCACGTGCTGCGGTGACTGTCAGCTTGCATGAGTTGAGCCAGGACCTGATCGGGGTCGTGGCCAGTGAGCGGGGCCTGTTTAAGCGTACCTTTGGCCGTTTGTTCGGAGGGTGAACCATGCTCAGCGACTTTCGTAATCGCCTGCGCCAGCAGGCCGGCAAGAGCGCCCCGGCAGACGGGCAGGGGACGCAGCCGGACAGTGCCAGCTGCGACAGCGTACTCATGGCCTGGGAGGCCGCCATACCGGATGTGCCTTACGAGACCCGGACCAAGCTCAACCAGGTGGAGACCGAGTGGCGGGAGAAGATCTATCAGTTGCTGCTCAAGGTCATGGACCTGTCATTGCTCGACTCCCTGGAACCGGGCGACGCCTCGCGGCAGATCCGCGACATCTGCCAGCGCCTGCTCGACGAGCACTCGGCGCCGGTCAGCGCCAGCAGCCGGCAGTTGATCATCAAGCAGATCACCGACGAAGTGCTCGGTCTCGGCCCGCTGGAGCCGTTGCTGGCCGATCACAGTGTATCGGACATTCTGGTCAACGGTGCCGACTCGGTGTACGTCGAGCGCTTTGGCAAGCTGCAACGAACCGATGTGCATTTTCGCGATAATCACCACCTGTTGAACATCATCGACCGTATTGTTTCCAGTCTGGGCCGGCGCATCGATGAGTCGTCACCACTGGTGGACGCACGGCTCAAGGATGGCTCGCGGGTCAACGCCATCATTCCGCCCTTGGCCATCGACGGGCCGAGCATGTCGATCCGGCGCTTTGCCGTGGACCTGCTCAACACCGAGAGCCTGGTGAAGATGGGCACCCTTACGCCGTCGATCGCCCTGATGCTCAAGGCCATCGTGCGCGGGCGCATGAACGTGCTGATCTCCGGCGGGACCGGTAGCGGCAAGACCACCATGCTCAACGTGCTGTCGAGCTTCATCCCCCACAATGAGCGGATCGTCACGATCGAGGACTCGGCCGAACTGCAACTGCAACAACCTCATGTGGTACGCCTCGAAACCCGTCCGTCGAACATCGAGGGCAAGGGCGAGGTCAGCCAGCGCGACCTGGTGCGCAACAGTTTGCGCATGCGCCCCGACCGTATCGTCATCGGTGAGGTGCGTGGCGCCGAGGCGCTGGACATGCTGACGGCGATGAACACCGGCCACGACGGCTCGCTCACCACCATCCACGCCAACACCGCGCGCGATGCCCTGGGGCGGATCGAGAACATGGTCTCGATGACCGGTGCGACCTTCCCGATCAAGGCCCTGCGCCAACAGATCGCTTCTGCCCTGAGTGTGGTCATCCAGTTGGAGCGCCAGGAGGATGGCACGCGGCGCTTGGTCAGCGTTCAGGAAATCAATGGCATGGAAGGCGAGATCATCACCATGACCGAGATTTTTTCATTTGTGCGTAACGGTATCGGTGAGCGTGGTGAAGTCCTCGGCGAGTTCCGCCCCACGGGCATGGTTCCCGCGTTCCGCGAGGTCCTGGCCAAGCGCGGCATCGAACTGCCACTGAGCCTGTTCCGGCCCGATTGGATGGAGGGATGAACATGAGCCAAATTCCCAGTGAATATATTCTGGCGTTCCTCGGCATGGTGTTCACCGCCATGTTCCTGCTCAGTCAAGGTTTGGCGATCCCGGTGTTCGGTGAGGCCAATAAGGTCCGCAAGCGTATCCGTAGCCGTCTGAACGTGCTGGAGAGCAGCAGTAACCTGGCGAACATGCAGTCGGTACTGCGGCAGAAATACCTGCGCCGGCTGTCGCCGCTGGAGGCGCGCCTGGAGCAGTTGCCGGGCATGGAGGGTCTGGCGCAGATGATCGAGCAAGCTGGGCATGAGTACCGTGCCTACCGGGTGCTGCTGCTCGGCCTGATCCTGGCCGTGACCGCTGCGGTGGTGCTGTGGCTGTTCACTCAGCTGTGGTGGATGGCCCTTGCCGGTGGCCTGGCCACGTTCTGGCTGCCGGTGCTGAAGATCTCCCGTGACCGCAGCAAGCGTTTCGCTCAGTTCGAAGAAGGCCTGCCCGATGCGCTGGATGCGGTATGCCGCGCGCTGCGCGCCGGCCATCCATTCAACGAGACCCTGCAGTTGGTCGCCGAGGAGCATAAAGGTCCAGTCGCCCACGAGTTCGGCCTGACCTTCGCCGACATCAACTATGGCAACGATGTACGCCGGGCCATGCTCGGCCTGCTCGAGCGCATGCCGAGCATGACCGTGATGATGCTGGTGACCACGGTGCTGATCCACCGTGAGACCGGGGGCAACCTGACCGAGGTGCTGGAGCGCCTGAGCAGCCTGATTCGTGGGCGCTTCCGCTTCCAGCGCAAGGTCAAGACGCTGTCGGCCGAGGGGCGCATGTCGGGCTGGATACTGGTTGCCGTGCCTTTCGTGTTGGCGGCGGCGATCGTGCTGTCGAGCCCGAGCTATCTGCCCATGCTGCTCAGTGAACCCCTGGGCCAGAAGCTGGTGATCGGGGCGTTCGTGGCGATGCTGATCGGGATTTTCTGGATACGCAAAATCATCCGGATTCAGGTGTGAACACCGCCAGGTGTCAAGGAGGGGGTCATGAACTATCTGCTGAGTCTGATCAACAGTGCGGTGGGGGACGAGGAGTTGGCTCGCCTGCTGTTCGCCGCAGCCATCGGCTTGAGCGTGGTACTGGCGGTGGTCACGTTGGTGTTGCTGGTGCAAGGGTTGCAAGATCCGGTACAGCGGCGCCTGCTGTTGCTCAAGCGCGGTCATGCCGGGGCTGGTTACGAGCAGCACACCACCAGCAGCCTGCAACTGCTGCTGGAACAGGTCGGCCAGCGCTTCTCGCCGACGGAGCCGACAGCCAGTTCGGCGACCCACACGCTGCTGACCCATGCTGGCTATCGCTCGCAGGCGGCGGTACAGATGTACTGGGCGACTCGCCTGTTGTCGCCGTTGCTGACGGTGGGTCTGGCGTTGCTGGCCCTGCCGTTGGTTCCGACACTTTCGCTGCCATTGGGTATTGTCATCCTGGTCACGGCGCTGGGCGTGGGATGGTTGGCACCGGCGATTTATGTCAATGCACGAAAACAGGCGCGGATGACCCGGTTGATGGTGGCCTTTCCCGATGCCCTGGACCTGATGGTTGTATGTGTGGAGTCGGGCCTGGCATTGCCCCAGGCGATCGAGCGGGTGTCCGAGGAAATGGCGGTCAGCCAACCGGACCTGGCCATTGAGCTGGCGCTGGTCAACGCCGAGATTCGCGCGGGGATTCCCAGCACCGAGGCGCTCAAGCACTTGGCTGATCGGACGGGGTTGGAGGACATTCGCGGATTGGTCAGCCTGCTCGCACAGAGCATCCGTTTTGGTACCAGCGTCGGCGCCACCTTGCGCATCTATGCCGAGGAGTTTCGTGACCGGCGCACGCAAATGGCCGAGGAGAAGGCGGCAAAGATCGGTACCAAACTGGTGTTCCCGCTGATCTTCTGCCTGTGGCCAAGCTTCTTCCTGGTGGCCATCGGGCCTGCGATCGTCGGTGTGTTCAAGGTGTTCGGCAAGCTCTGAGCAAACGCCGCATACAAACCGGGCCCGGGCCTCCAGCGCAAGGAAACGCTGGAGGCCCGGGCCCGGTACTGTCTGTGGTTACTTGCGTTGTCCGCCGGAATATTCCTTGTAGTATTCGGGGATGGCGTGTTTGTAGCTCTCCAGCCAGCGCTGCAAGGCCAGGTCGCGCTCACTGGCCGCAGCCGTTTGCCGGATGGGCGACATGGCCTGGCCGTGAGATTGCAGCACCAGCCAGACTTCGGTTTGCTGCTGTTGCTCCGAGGAAGGGCCGGGTTCGATGGCCTGGGCTGCGAGCGGAACGAGCAACAGCCCCAGGCAACTGGCTAGGTTGTTTTTCATCACTACCTCTGCGTTGTTGGCGGGTTGGCAACCGACGGCTCGATGGCCGTTGTGACACGATCACTGGGCACCGCCGCGGCGGTCGTCGATGCCTTGAGTTTTTCCGCACGCTCCTTGGCCTGGGTGACTTGCTCGGGGTTCAGGCCGGCACGGCTGGCCAGCTCCGAGGCTTGCTTCCAGTTGCCTTGGTAAATCAGCAGGGTCACCAGGTTGCTGGCTGCCAAGGTGTCGGACGGCTTCAGTTCCATGGCGGTGATCAGTTCGAAACGGGCTTCCTTGAGTTTCAGTTGCTTGAGGTAGACCACGCCCAGGTCGTTGCGAATCTTCTCGTCGGTGGGGGACAGACGCGCGGCGCGCTGCAAGTGTTCGAGCGCTTGCTCGGCGTCGGCGCGGGAAGTTGCCAACTGACCCAGGCCGTGCTCGCCCTCAGCGGTCAGGCAGGTACCGAGCAAGCTGCGATACAGCGGTTCGGCCTCACTCTGGCCAAGCATGCGATAGATCTTGGCCTTGCGCAGGCGCACTGCGGCAAGGTCCTCAGGGAGGTTCTGCAGGTTGGCCAGGCCTGCGTGCAACTTGCCGTCGCCGATCATGTCGTCGGCCATGCTCAGCGACAGCTCCTGATCGGGGGTCGGTTTGGCGCAACTGGCGCTTCCCAGGCTTGACCATCTGCCGCCCCCATCGGAGGCGCAGCCACCGAGCATCATCAATCCCAGCACCGCGATCAGTGTTTTCACCCTGTGCTCCCGCAAGGCCCTGATGCTCATTGCGACAACCCACTGAGCCGGTCGAAGTTACCATCTTCGAGGAAATACATGCGGAACCAGTTCGGGTCGTAGTTACGCAGGTTTTCCCCCGGCAACGACGGCAGGCGGGCATTCGCCGCCAACGGTTGCACCAGGTGCGGGGTGACGATCATCAGCAGTTCCTTTTCCTCGCGGCTGATGGTGGAATCACGGAAGAACGCCCCCAGGACCGGAACATCGCCCAGACCTGGGAACTTGCTCACCGACGAAATGTTGCTGGTACTGATCAAACCACTGATCACGAAGCTCTCGCCGTTGGCCAGGGAAATACTGGTGTCGGTGCGACGCACGCTCAGCGCCGGTACGGTGATGCCCGCGATGCGCACGCCGTTGTTGTAGTCGAGCTCGCTGACCTCTGGCGCCACTTTCAAGGCAATACGGTCACGTCCGACGATGGTTGGCGTGAGGGTCAGGCGAATACCGAACTCCTTGTACTCGATCGAGATGGTGTCGCTGCCGCTGCTGGGCACCGGAATCGGTACCTCACCCCCGGCCAGGAAGCTCGCGCTCTGACCACTGAGCGCCACCAGGCTCGGCCGCGCCAACGTGTAGGCGAAGCCACTGCCTTCGAGCGCGTTGATCAGCCCGAGCACTTTGCCGCCGCCGATGCCGATGTTGAACGTCCTGTTGTCCAGCGGGATGGCGGTGGCTGTGTTACCGAGTTGGCCGGGCGACACGGTCACCAGCGGGACGGTGCCCGGGGAGCCGAACAGGAAGCTTCCGCCTTTGCCGAAGATCGAGGTACTGGCTTCCTTGAGCTTGGTACGGCTGACTTCGACGAAGCGGATGTCGGTTTGCACCTGGCTGGGCAGCGAGGGGTCTTCCGACGGCGGTAACGCCGTGCTCATCAGCGAGCCGGCCCCCTTGCCCTGGACGAACACCATGCTTTGGCGCGGGGCGCTGGAGCAGGCAGTCCAGACCATCAGGCTGGTGGCACCGGAGGCGATGCCGGTCAGCAGGTACGCATCATTTTTACCATAGGTCTGAACGTCGGCGACTTTCGGATCGCCGACAGCCAGACGCGTGATGGCAACCTCAGAATTCATCACCTTCTGCATACCTTCGCCGACCTCGATCACCGCCGGCAGGGCGGACAATGCAGAGCAATTGCCGGGGGCGGCCTGGGCGATGTTTGTGGACAGTCCAGTGAAGATCAACGTCCATGCAACGCGTTTGAGTACTTTCACGCAATCACTGTCCATTCACTGCTTCCTTGTCTGGTTTAGGTCTGGATATTGAGGCCCGCTCAAACCTAGTGTTCGGCCAGGGAACCCGGGCATGGGCACGTCACTGGTTCGAACAAACGTCGTTGTTATCTGACGTTAGCGCAGAAAGGTCAAAATGCTATTAATTGGGAAAATACCATTCGTCGGAGCCGGGGATCGCTTGTTCACTGGACGCTGTCCTTGCGTTTAGCCTAGGATCCAGCCGAAGATCATTTCAAAGAAAAGACCTCACTTTGGATCTTCCGGGGTTTGTCCGAGAACAAGGTGCAACGGAGCATGCAGTTCGCGTTGTCGACTCTGTGAAGATGCGCAGGATTGATTGACCCCTATGGCGGCAGCTCATGTCGACACTTGAAAGTTCATCCTGGCAAATAGCCTATCCGCCGTCACTCGACTTCGGGCAGCAGTTGACCCGCGAACAACTGCAGCGCTCGATGCAGGAAACCATGTCTCTGCACGAAGGCGGCCCGGTCTGGCTGTTCGCCTACGGCTCGCTGATCTGGCGCCCCGAATGCAATTCGGTCGAGCGTCAGCGGGCACGGGTGCATGGCTACCATCGCGGCCTGTACCTGTGGTCTCACGAGCATCGCGGCACTCCGGAATGCCCGGGCCTGGTGTTTGGCCTGGACCGTGGCGGTTCCTGCAGCGGTTTCGCCTACCGTCTGGATGACAGCAACCTGGATGATTCGCTGATGGCCCTGTGGCAACGGGAAATGCCTTTCCCGGCCTATCGCCCACACTGGCTCAGCTGCCGCCTGAGCGACGGCAGCAAGGTCCAGGCCCTGGGCTTCGTGCTGGAACGGCACCTGCCGTGCTACGCGGGCAACCTGCCGGACACCCTGCTCAGCCAGATCCTCGCCAGCGCCAAGGGGCGCTACGGCACGACGCGCGATTACGTGGAGCAGACCCTCAACGCCCTGCGCAGCCACCAGATGCCCGATCGCAACCTGGAAGCCCGTTTCAGGCGTTGCCACAACCTGCGCGAGGTGTGAGCCCCGCGCATCGGGCTCATTCCTGGCCGGCGGCGGTGCCGAGGAACTTGCGCAGGAACTGACGGGTGCGCTCTTCCTTGGGGTTGGCGAACAGCGCCTTGGCCTCGCCCTGCTCGACGATCACGCCCTTGTCGAAGAAGATCACCCGGTTGGCGACATCGCGGGCAAAGCTCATTTCGTGGGTGACGATGATCATGGTGCGCTTTTCCTCGGCCAGGCCGCGGATGGTCTCCAGCACCTCGCCCACCAGTTCCGGGTCGAGCGCCGAGGTGGGTTCGTCGAACAGGATCACTTCGGGTTCCATGGCCAGGGCGCGGGCGATGGCTACCCGCTGCTGCTGGCCGCCGGACAGGCGGCGCGGGTAGGCGTCTTCCTTGCCCGCCAGGCCGACCTTGGCCAGCAGGCACCTGGCCAGCTCGATGGCCTTGTCGCGGGGCGTCTTCTTGACGATCACCGGCCCTTCGATGACGTTTTCCAGGGCGGTGCGGTGGGGAAACAGGTTGAAGTTCTGGAACACGAATCCGGCCTGCTGGCGCAGGCGGCGGATCGCACCCTGCTGGCCGCCCAGCGGGCGATTGGCGTCGATACTGATGTCGCCGATCTGGATGCGCCCGGCATCAGGGGTTTCCAGCAGGTTCAGGCAACGCAGGAAGGTGGTCTTGCCCGAGCCGCTGGGGCCGATGATGGCGACCACCTCGCCGGGTTGCACGGTCAGGTCGATGCCGTTGAGCACGGTATGGCCCTTGAACTGCTTGCTCAGGCCTTCTACTACGATCATCTCAGTGCTCCTGGTCGTGCTGGTTGACCCGCGCTTCCATGCGGTTCTGGAAGTGCGCCAGGATGCTGCAGAGGATCCAGTAGACCACCGCGACAGCCAGGTACATGGTGAAGACCTCGAAGGTCCGGGCGGTGATCAACTGCGCCTGGCGGAACAGCTCGGGCACCTGGATGGTCGCCGCCAGGGCGGTGTCCTTGACCAGCGAGATGAAGCTGTTGCCCAGCGGCGGCAGGGCGGTGCGCAGGGCTTGCGGCAGAATCGCCCGGCGCATGGCCTGGGTGCGGGTCATGCCGATGCTGGCTGCCGCTTCCCACTGGCCACGGTCGATCGAGGAGATCGCCGCGCGGAGGATTTCGCAGATATACGCCGCCATGTTCAGCGACAGGCCGATCAGCGATGCCGGGATCGGGTCAAGCTCGATGCCGATCTGCGGCAGGCCGAAGTAGATCACGAACAGCTGCACCAGCAGCGGGGTGCCGCGGAAGAACGACACGTAGATGCGGGCGAGCCAGTCCAGCGGCAGGATCTTCGACAGGCGCATCAGCGCCAGGGCAAAGCCCAGCACCAGGCCGAAGAACATGCCGCCGACACTGAGCAGCACGGTATAGCCCGCGCCCTTGAGCAGGAAGGGCGCGGAATCGACAACGAGTTGCAGGCTTTCAGCGATCATTTGGTGACATCGGCACCGAAGTATTTCTCGGACAGCTTGGCCAGCGTGCCGTCGGCCTTGAGCTTGTCGATGGCCTTGTTTAGCGCCGCGAGCAGTTCAGGCTCGCCCTTGCGCAGGGCTACGCCCGATTCCAGCTTGGAGAATTTCTCGCCGGCCAGCGCGGTCGGTTTCTTGTCCTTGGCGGTTTTCTGCACGTACTCGAGCGCGGCCAGGCGGTCGATCAGGATGGCGTCGATACGGCCGTTGCGCAGGTCGGCGAATTTGGTCGGGTCGTCTTCGTAGGTGCGGACATCGGCTGTCGGCACGTCCTGTTTCACCCATTGCTCGTAGTTGGTGCCCAGGCCGACGCCGACCTTCTTGCCACCGAGGTCGGCAGCGGTCTTGATGTTCTTCTCGTTGTCGCTGCCCTTGAGCACCAGGGCCTGGATACCGGAAACGGTGTAGGGCTCGGAGAAGTCGTACTTCTTCTTGCGCTCTTCGGAGATGGTCACCTGGTTGATCACCACGTCCAGGCGCTTGGACTCCAGGGCGGCGAGGATGCCGTCCCACTTGGTCGGCTGGACCTTGGCCTTGACCCCCAGCTCCTTGGCCAGCAGTTCGGACAGTTCGACTTCAAAGCCGGCCAGCTTGCCGTTCTCGTCCTGGAAGCTGAAGGGTGGGTAGGTGCCTTCCAGGCCGACGTTGATCACGCCTTTCTCCTGGATGGTCTTCAACTGCTCGCCGGCGAAGGCCTGGCCGAGCAGGCCGGCGCCGAGCAGGAGCGCCAGGCTGGCGTTGAGAAGGGGTTTGGCGAATTTGGTCATGGCAGGCCCCGCGCTTGTTGTGGAAGTAGTGAGGTGGCGACTATAGAGGTGGGCTTCATAGGTCGGGAAATAATAAAAAATCAGGTTGTTATTCCCGTTTCTGCATTTTGCAGTCGCTTATGCCCGACTTAGCTCAGGATGGAATAAAGCGTTGTTTTTTCCAAGAGGCAGATTTGACGTATCGTGGCTTACACCCTCCCTGTAGGAGCGGCCTTGTGCCGCGAAAGGGCCGTTCCAGGGGACGTGGGCATATCGAGAAAGCCGCCTGGCAGGAGAAACACCGTGAGCGAACAACCATCAACCGGGCACTGGCAACTGCAGGGCATCGTCAGTGGCCTGCGCAGCGCCCGTGAGCAGTGGCGCAGCAGCAACGGCCGCAGCAGCGGCGAGCAGGGCGGGCGCGAGCTGCCGTCGCGCGAGGCGCTGCGGCAGATTCTCGAGCAGCTGTGCGGCGCGCTGTTCCCCATGCGCCTGGGCCCGGTGGATCTGCGTGAGGAGAGCGAAGACTTCTACGTCGGCCACACCCTCGACGCCGCGCTCACCGCGCTGCTGGCCCAGGCCCGCCTGGAACTGCGCTACGCGGCGCGCCATGGCAAGACCGAAGTGGTCGATGTCGATGGCCACGCCCTGCGCCTGATCCAGGACTTCGCCGCGGCCCTGCCGGCCCTGCGCGTGCTGCTGGACACCGACGTGCTCGCCGCCTACCACGGCGACCCGGCGGCGCGCAGCGTCGACGAGGTGCTGCTGTGCTACCCGGGCATCCTGGCGATCATCCACCACCGCCTGGCCCACCACCTGTACCGGGCCGGCCTGCCGCTGCTGGCGCGGATCAGCTCGGAGCTGGCGCACTCGGCCACCGGCATCGACATCCACCCCGGCGCACAGATCGGCCCGAGCTTCTTCATCGACCACGGCACCGGCGTGGTGATCGGCGAGACCGCGATCATCGGTGAGCGGGTGCGTATCTACCAGGCCGTGACCCTGGGCGCCAAGCGCTTCCCCAGCGACGAGTCGGGCACCCTGCACAAGGGCCTGGCACGTCACCCGATCGTCGAGGACGACGTGGTGATCTACGCGGGAGCGACCATTCTCGGAAGGATCACCATCGGCAAGGGCTCGACCATCGGCGGCAACGTGTGGCTGACCCGCAGCGTGCCGGCTGAAAGCAACATTACCCAGGCTAACCTGCAGCTGGATTGCGAGGGCAAGAAAGCCCTCTAACTCAGGGGTTATGTCGCGTGGGAGCGGGCAAGCCCGTTCCCACGTCGACCTATCCTGGAGCGGCATCGGGTCGCATTGAAATCCGATCCATGTTTAACTTGAACGCTTGTTCAACGAAAAACGCTGGTCCATTGCCGGTGTTCAAAAGGAGGAATCGCCTTTGCTGAACCCGTTCAATCCGAACCTCACGTCCTTCGACGAGGTGCCCGTTCAATGAGTGCACCGACCCCCGACCTTGCCAACGGCAAGATCCGCATGAACCCCCCCGTGTTCTACTTCGCGGCAAGCTTCATCCTCCTCTTCGGACTCATCGTCATCGCCCAGCCCCAGGCCGCCGGCGACTGGCTGCTGGCGGCGCAGAACTGGGCGGCCAACACCGTCGGCTGGTACTACATGCTGGCCATGACCCTGTACCTGGTCTTCGTGGTGGTCACCGCCTTGTCCGGCTATGGCAAGATCAAGCTCGGCGCCGACCACGACGAGCCCGAGTTCAGCTATCTGTCCTGGGCCGGCATGCTGTTCGCCGCCGGCATCAGCATCACCCTGTTCTTCTTCTGCGTCTCCGAGCCGCTGACCCACATGCTCCAGCCGCCTCAGGGCGAGGCAGGCACGGCCGAGGCCGGGCGCCAGGCGATGCAGATCCTGTTCCTGCACTGGGGCCTGCACGGCTGGGGCGTGTTCGCCTTCGTCGGCATGGCGCTGGCCTACTTCGCCTACCGGCACAACCTGCCGCTGGCCCTGCGCTCGGCGCTGTACCCGCTGATCGGCAAACGCATCAACGGCCCGATCGGCTATGCGGTGGACGGCTTCGGCATCATCGCCACGGTGTTCGGCCTGGGCGCCGACATGGGCTTCGGCGTGCTGCACCTGAACGCCGGCCTCGACTACCTGTTCGGCATCAGTCACAGCCAGTGGGTGCAGGTGATCCTCATCACCCTGATGATGGGCGCGGCGGTGGCCGTGGCGGTCGCCGGGGTGGAGAAGGGCGTGCGGGTGATGAGCGACATCAACCTGTTCCTGGCCTGCGCGCTGCTGCTGTTCGTGCTGTTCGCCGGGCCCACCCAGCACCTGTTCAACACCTTGATCCAGAACCTGGGTGACTACCTGGGCGCCTTGCCGCGTAAGAGCTTCGATGTGTACGCCTACGGCGAGCAACGCGACTGGCTGGGTGGCTGGACGGTGTTCTACTGGGCCTGGTGGATTGCCTGGGCGCCGTTCGTGGGCCTGTTCATCGCGCGCATCTCCCGGGGCCGGACCATCCGCGAGTTCGTCTTCGGCGTGTTGCTGATCCCGCTGGGCTTCACCCTGGCGTGGATGTCGATCTTCGGCAACAGCGCCCTGGATCAGGTGATCAACCACGGCATGACCGCGCTGGGGCAGTCGGCCATCGACAACCCGTCGATGAGCCTGTACCTGCTGCTGGAAACCTACCCGTGGAGCAAGACGGTGATCGCCGTGACGGTGTTCATCAGCTTCGTGTTCTTCGTCACCTCGGCCGACTCCGGCACGGTGGTGCTGTCGACGCTGTCAGCCAAGGGCGGCGGCGCCGACGAAGATGGTCCGAACTGGCTGCGCATCTTCTGGGGCGCGATGACCGCGCTGATCACCAGCGCGCTGCTGTTCGCCGGTAGCATCGACTCGCTGAAGTCGGCGGTGGTGCTGACCTCGCTGCCGTTCTCGCTCATCCTGCTGTGCATGATGTGGGGGCTGCACAAGGCCTTCTACCTGGAAAGCCAGCGGCAGATCGCGCAGATGCACTCGCTGGCGCCGTTCGCCCAGTCCCGGCGTGGGCGTGGTGGTTGGCGCCAGCGGCTGAGCCAGGCCGTGCACTTCCCGTCGCGGGACGAGGTGTATCGCTTCATGGACGACGTGGTGCGTCCGGCGATCGCCGAGGTGCGCGAGGTGTTCGAGCAGAAGGGGCTGGTGCTGATCACCCAGGACGACCCGAGCCACGACAACGTCAGCCTGAAGATCGGCCATGGCGAGGAGCAGCCGTTCATCTACCAGGTGCAGATGCGTGGCTACTTCACGCCGTCGTTCGCCCTGGGTGGGCTGGGGACGCAGGAGTTGAAGAACCGCCGTTACTACCGAGCGGAGGTGCACTTGAGCGAAGGCAGCCAGAACTATGATCTGGTGGGCTACAGCAAGGAGCAGATCATCAACGACATCCTCGACCAGTACGAGCGGCACATGCAGTACCTGCATCTGGTCAGGTAAGCCTGTTCCGGCCTCTTCGCGGGACAAGCCCGCTCCTACAAGGGTTACGCGATCCCTGTAGGAGCGGGCTTGTCCCGCGAAGAGGCCCGCACAGGAAACCTCAGAACGGCGCATCCCCCAGAATGGTCGCCCGATGCATCACCCGCCGATTGGGCCGGTAGTCATCCACCGCAAAGTGCTGGGTCACGCGGTTGTCCCAGAACGCCACGTCGTTTTCCTGCCAACGCCAGCGAATGCTGAACTCCGGCCGCGTCGCATGGGCGAACAGCAGCTTGAGCAGTGCCTCGCTCTCCTGCTCGTTCAGCTCGTTGATCCGCGTGGTGAACCCCTCATTGACGAACAATGCCTTGCGCCCGCTGACCGGATGGGTGCGCACCACCGGGTGCGACAGCGGCGGGTTGTTGCGCCGGGTGGCTTCCCAGCGCGCCAGATCCTCGGGCGTGGTACCGAAGCGCTCCAGCGGGAATGACTTGGTGAAATCGTGGGTGGCGGTCAGGCCGTCGAGCATCGTGCGCAGCGGCGCCGACAGCGCCTCAAACGCGGCGATCCCGCTGGCCCACAGGGTGTCGCCACCAAAGGCCGGCAGCTGCTTGGCGCTGAGCACCGCGCCCAGTGCCGGGGTCGGCAGGAAGGTCACGTCGGTGTGCCAGACGGCGTTGTCGCGCACATCGGTGACTGCGGTGTCGAGAATCAGTACCTGCGGCGTCTGCGGCACATTGGGGTAGATCGGATGGATGTGCAGGTCGCCGAAGCGGGCGGCGAAACGGGCCTGCTGCTCGGGGGTGATCGGTTGGTCGCGGAAGAACAGCACCTGGTGTTCGAGCAGCGCCTGCTCGATGGCGTCACGCTGTTCGTGGGTGATATCGCGGCTGATGTCCACGCCGCTGATCTGCGCGCCCAGTGCCGGGCTCAAGGGGGTAACGGTCAGGCTCATGTCTTTTCTCGTTCCAGGTGCCGGGTTGCCGGCGTGGTCATTCGTGGGTCAATGGCTCTGGCCATGCCAGGGCACCAGCTTGCGCTGCAGGGCACGCAGGCCCATCTCCAGGGCGAAGGCGATCAGGGCGATCAGCAGGATTCCTAGCACCACCACGTCGGTGACCAGGAACTGCGCCGCCGACTGCACCATGAAGCCCAGGCCGCTGGTGGCGGCGATCAGCTCGGCGGCGACCAGGGTCGACCAGCCCACGCCGAGGCCGATGCGGATGCCGGTGAGGATGTCGGGCAGGGCGCTGGGCAGGATCACATGGCGGATCAGTTGCGCCCGGGTGGCCCCCAGCGACTGCGCGGCGCGTAGCTTGGCCGGGTCGACGGTGCGCACGCCGGTGGCGGTGGCGATGGCGATCGGGGCGAAGATCGCCAGGTAGATCAGCAGCACCTTCGACAGCTCGCCGATACCGCACCAGATGACGATCAGCGGCAGGTAGGCCAGTGGCGGAATCGGTCGGTAGAACTCGATCAGCGGGTCGAGGATGCCGCGGGCCACGCGGTTGTAGCCGATGGCCAGGCCGACGGGGATGGCGGTCAGGGTCGCCGCCACCAGCGCCAGGCCAATACGGCCCAGGCTCGCGCCCAGGTGCTGCCACAGGCTGGCATCCATGTAGCCCTGGGTGAGCAGCGTCCAGCCCTTGGCCAGGATGTCGGCGGGCGAGGGCAGGAACAGGGGTTCGATCCAGCCGGCGGCGGTCACCAGCCACCACGCCAGCAGCAGGGTGGCCAGGGTGAGGGCGCTGATCCAGCGGGTCGACAAGGGCTTGCGGGTCTTCACGACAGGAGGCGTGCGTTGTGCCTGCTTGGCGGCGGCCGGCAATTCGATGCTGCTCATGCGGACTCCTGACGTTGCGAGAACACCCGCGCCAGCACGTGCTCGCGGGTTTCGATGAAACGGGGATCGGACTTGATCGCCCGGGCCGACTCGCCAGCGGCGTAGCGCTGGCCGAAGTCCAGCTGCAGGCGCTCGACCACGCGCCCCGGATTGGGTGCCAGCAGCACCAGCTCGGTGGCGAGGAACACCGCTTCCTCGATGTCGTGGGTGATCAGGAACACCGGCTTGGCGGTGCGCTGCCAGACCTGCAGCAGCAGCTCCTGCATCTGTTCGCGGGTGAAGGCATCGAGGGCGCCGAACGGCTCGTCCATCAACAGCACCCGCGGGTCGGCGGCCAGCGCCCGGGCCAGGCCCACGCGCTGCTTCTGCCCACCGGACAATTGCCAGATGCGTCGCTCGCCGAAGCCGGCCAGGTCGACCAGCGCCAGCATATCGCGGGCCTTGGCTTCACGCTGGGCACGGGGCACGCCGGCCAGCTCGAGGCCGAAGGCGACGTTGCCGAGCACGTCCTGCCAGGGCAGCAGGGCATCGTCCTGGAATACCACCCCACGCTCGGCGCCCGGGCCTTGCACCGGCGCGCCGTCGAGGCTGATGCGCCCGCCGCTGGGGGCGACGAAGCCGGCGATCAGGTTGAGCAGCGAGGTCTTGCCGCTGCCGGATGGCCCGAGAGCCACCAGCAGCTGGCGCGGGCCCAGGCTCAGGTTGATGTCGGCCAGCACCGGGGTGGTGGCGCCGGGGTACTGTGCGCTGATGCGCTCCAGTTCAAGCAAGGCCATGACGGGCTCCGGATCAGTTGGGCAGGTATTGGGCGCTGACGTAGGGCGAGTAGTCGGGCAGCACGGCGTCGACCTTGCCCTGTTGCTTGAGGAAGGTGGCGGTGTCGGTCAGTGCCTGGGTGGTCGGCGCGCCCAGTGCGCTGGCCTGGTCGGCGGCCAGCGGGTAGACGTTGCCCTGCAGCAGCACCGGGATATCGGCCGGTTTGGCGCCGGACAGCTTGACCAGCTTGGCGACGTTGTCCTTGTCGGCCAGCCAGGCTTTCGGGTCCTTGCGGTAGTCGGCATAGGCGTCGAGGGTGACCTTGGCGAATGACTTGACGATTTCCGGGTGCTTGGCGGCGAAGTCCTTGCGCACGATCCAGGCATCGAAGGTCGGCGCGCCTTTCTCGGCCAGCTCGCCCGAAGTGATCAGCACCTTGCCGTTCTCCTTGGCCACGCCCAGGGCCGGGTCCCAGACGTAGGTGGCGTCGATGTCGCCGCGTTTCCAGGCGGCGATGATCGCCGGCGGGGCGAGGTTGAGGATCTGCACTTTCGACGGGTCGATGTTCCAGCTCTTCAGTGCGGCCAGCAGGCTGTAGTGGCCGGTGGAAACGAACGGCACGGCGACTTTCTTGCCGATCAGGTCCTGCGGAGTCTTGATGCTGTCGCGGGCGACCAGGGCCTCGCCGGCGCCGATCTGGGTGGCGATCAGGAAGGTCTCGACCGGCAGCTTGCGGGTGGCGGCGGCGGCCAGCGGGCTGGAGCCGAGGTAGCCGATCTGCACGTCGCCCGAGGCGACGGCGGTGATCACATCGGCGCCATTGTCGAACTTGCGCCAGTCGATGCTGGCCTTGCTGTCCTTTTCATAGGTGCCATCGACCTGGGCCACCTTGGCCGGGTCGACGGTGGTCTGGTAGGCGACGGTCAGGTCGGCGGCCTGGGCCAGCCAGCTGGCACTGGCGAGGGTCAGGGCGGCGAACAGGCGCAGCGGAGCATGCGGGATCATGGTTGAACCTCTCGTCAGGCATTCTGGGGTGGATGGCGAGAAGACTAGATGATCTAAGAAACAGTAAATAAATAACTTTTTGGACTTAGCTTAAAAGCCAAACGCTCTGACCCCCGTGCTGGTTGCGGGGCCGTTTTCATCGCAGGTCAAGGGGGCTTCAACAAGCGGGGGCGAAGCTGGCGGAATCGCTCAAGACGGCTAGTCTTGTTCGGTTCCTGCGGGGGGACCGTTGGTCGACAGCTCGGCAAACGTTTGCACATAACCTAAAGGTATGATTGACGTCGTCGATACAACGTTTCGTAGGAATGGTTCCGATGTTATTCCGTAAAAATCTTACAGATTCATAAAACGGTCATTTTGGATTTATAGGATTGTCATTATCCTGTAGCGCAGATCGGCGGATTAGACCAAAGTCGCAGATCGATCGTTAGCGATTGACTTGGCGGTCACGCATTGGTGCTAAATCGCCAATCCGGGCGAGTGGGGCAGCAGATCCCGCCGCTTGAGAGGCACAAAAATTAGAACGTAGAGGAGCAAAACATGTACAAGTCCAGCCTGGCCCTGGCCGTGGCACTGGGGGTTCTCGCCCAACAAGCAGGCGCTGCAGGTTTCGTCGAGGACAGCAAGCTGTCCCTGAGCTCGCGCACCATGTACTTCAACAACGATAACCGTGAAGCGCCTGGTAGCAAGCCACGTCCTGACGTGCGTGAGTCCGGTCAAGGTTTCAAGCTTGACTACATCTCCGGCTTCACCGAAGGCACCGTTGGCTTTGGTGTGGACGCTCAAGCCCTGTGGGGTATCCACCTGGATGGCGGCAAGGGCTACCACCAGAACGGCAGCAGCTTCTTCCCTAGTGACTCCGACGGCTCTGCCGAGAAGCAGTGGGCACGTCTGGGCGCCAATGCAAAGGCTCGTTTCTCCAAGACCGAGGCGCACTTCGGTAGCGCACTGGCACCTAACCTGCCAATCCTCGTGTCCAACGATGGTCGTCTGCTGCCACAAACCTTTGAAGGTGGCACCATCTCTTCGAAAGAGATCGACAACCTGACCCTCAATGCCGGTCAGCTGACCCACGCTATGGGTCGTTCGTCGAGCAACCGCACTGGTCTGTCGGTGCAGGGCGCTACGCAGGAAAGCAACAAGTTCCGCTACGCCGGTGCTGACTGGAAGGTCACCAAGGACCTGACCCTGCAGTACTACTACTCGAACCTGGAAGACTTCTACAAGCAGCACTTCCTGGGCGCGACTCACGTGTTCCAGATCGCTGACGACCAGTCGTTCAAGACTGACCTGCGCTACTTCAAGAGCAGCAAGGACGGCAAGAACGGTGAAGCCGGTTACGAGTTCAAGAACAACAACGGCTACGCCAAGAACCCAGGCGAGGTCGACAACAAGACCTGGTCGGCCATGTTCACTTACACCCTCGGTGGCCATGCACTGATGCTGGGCCACCAGCAGGTCAGCGATGATGGTGGTTTCGTCTGGCTGAACCAAGGCAGCCTGGTCGACGAAGGTGCTGGCGGCGCAAGCTTCTATCTGTTCACCGACAGTATGATCAACCAGTTCGCCAAGGCCGGTGAAAACACCACCTTCGGTCAGTACTCCTACGACTTCGCTCGCCTGGGTGTGCCGGGCCTGAAAGCCTCCGTCGCCTACCTGCGCGGTGAAGATGGCCGTGCCACCAATGGCCATGGCACCTTCAGCGAATGGGAGCGTGACGCACGTGTTGATTACGTTCTGCAAAGCGGCGCCCTCAAAGGCCTGGGCTTCAGCCTGCGCCAGGGTGTCTACCGTGGTACTGGTTCGGGTTCCGCAGCCGACCAGGACCAGACTCGCTTCATCGTCAACTACACTTACGCCTTCATGTAAGTCGTAGCTGCACAAAGAAAGCCTCGCCTAGTGCGAGGCTTTTTTGTGTCTGCGAATCCGTATGCAATCTGGTTATAAATAAATTGATATTTATTCTTTTTGTTTTTATTCGGAAGCAGGCACATTGAACCCACAAGGCCAGACACAGCACAGGAGCCGCTTTCATGAGCCTCAAACTCGGCGATATCGCCCCCGATTTCGAACAGGATTCCAGCGCCGGCAAGATCCGTTTCCACGAATGGCTGGGCGACAGCTGGGGCGTGCTGTTCTCCCACCCGGCCGACTTCACCCCGGTGTGCACCACCGAGCTGGGCCTGACCGCCAAGCTCAAGGAAGACTTCGCCAAGCGTGGCGTGAAAGCCATCGCTCTGTCGGTGGACCCGGTCGACTCGCACCATAAATGGATCGATGACATCAACGAGACCCAGAACACCGTGGTCAACTTCCCGATAATCGCCGACGCCGACCGCAAGGTCTCCGACCTGTACGACCTGATCCACCCCAACGCCAGCGACACCCTGACCGTGCGCTCGCTGTTCGTCATCGACCCGAACAAGAAGGTGCGCCTGACCATCACCTATCCGGCCAGTACCGGGCGCAACTTCAACGAGATCCTGCGGGTGATCGACTCGCTGCAGCTGACCGACAACTACAAGGTCGCCACGCCAGGCAACTGGCAGGACGGCGACGAGGTAGTGATCGTGCCGTCGCTCAAGGACGAGGACGAAATCAAACGGCGCTTCCCGAAAGGGTATCGGGCGGTGAAACCCTATCTGCGACTGACCCCGCAACCGAATCGATGAGGTATTCCTCGTTGCATTGCTCTTAGCCAAGCAGGGATCTTCGGGCCGTTTCGACGGCCCTTTTTTATGCCTGCCGCAAAGGCGTGCACTGCCCCCTGTAGGAGCGGCCTTGTGCCGCGAAAGGGGGGCACAGCACCCCCAGGATCTCAGCGTCAATGCACCTATCACCGGGGCCGCTTTGCGGCCCTTTCGCGGCACAAGGCCGCTCCGACAGAGATAAATCTGAATATCTCTATATGGAATAAATAAATACTAAAATATGATTTATAGATATATGTGACGAACTGTTAATGTCACTTCCATCCAGCGGGGACAACCCCTCGCGGCCCTGCAATCGAATCGAAGGAAGCGCTTTCAATGCTGGTTGTTTCTGTCGGTGGTAGCCCCAGTCTTCGTTCACGCTCCGGCGTGCTGCTAGAACGCTCGCGCGACTGGCTGCAGGAGCGCGGTGTCGAGGTGGTGACCTTCCAGGTGCGGGAATTCCCCGCCGAGGACCTGCTCCACGCGCGCTTCGACAGCCCGCAGGTGCGTCACTTCAACGAGCTGGTGGCCCAGGCCGATGGCCTGGTGGTCGCCACGCCGGTGTACAAGGCGTCGTTCGCCGGTGCCCTGAAGACCTTGCTCGACCTGCTGCCTGAGCGTGCCCTGGAACACAAGGTGGTCCTGCCGATCGCCACCGGCGGCAGCATCGCCCACATGCTGGCCGTGGACTACGCCCTCAAGCCCGTGCTGTCGGCCCTCAAGGCGCAGGAGACCCTGCAGGGGATCTTCGCCGACGACAGCCAGGTCGCCTACGGCGAAGGCACCCGACCCGCGCAACTGTCCGCTGCCCTGGAGCAGCGCCTGCAGGATTCGCTGGAAACGTTCCACGGCGCTTTGGCGCGCCGGCCTCGGCCGGTGGTGCCGGGCGAGCTCAACGAACGCCTGATCAGTGCCCGTTGGAGCATCTGATCACCCGCTATACCGCTTGACCGTTATTCCCACCTTACTCGCCCGTCAACGAGGCAAGCAGGTGCTACCCGAACCCACTCGCACAGGAGAGCGCCATGCGCACAATCTTCTTGCGTCGCGGTCTGGTCGCCCTGTTTGCGGCGGCTGTGTCCTTCGGCGCCATCACTCAAGCCCAGGCCGAGAGCCTGCGCATCGGTTATCAGAAATACGGCACCCTGGTGCTGCTCAAGGCCAAGGGCTCGCTGGAAAAGCGCCTGAAGGAACAGGGCATCGACGTGCAATGGACCGAGTTCCCCGGCGGCCCGCAACTGCTCGAAGGCCTCAACGTCGGCTCCATCGACTTCGGCGTGACCGGTGAAACTCCACCAGTGTTTGCCCAGGCTGCGGGTGCCGACCTGCTGTACGTCGCCTATGAGCCGCCAGCCCCGCACAGCGAGGCGATCCTGGTGCCGAAGGGATCGACGATCCAGTCAGTGAAGGAGCTCAAGGGCAAGAAAGTCGCCCTCAACAAGGGTTCCAACGTGCACTACCTGCTGGTTCGCGCCCTGGAAGACGCCGGCCTCAAGTACACCGATATCCAGCCCGTCTACCTGCCGCCGGCCGATGCCCGCGCCGCCTTCGAGCGCGGCAGCGTCGACGCCTGGGTGATCTGGGACCCGTACCAGGCCGCTGCCGAGCAACAGCTGCAGGCACGCACCCTGCGTGACGGCAAGGACCTGGTCGACAACCACCAGTTCTACTTGGCCACCCGCAGCTATGCCACCCAGCATCCGGCGGTGATCAACACCCTGGTCGAGGAAGTACGCGCCGTGGGCGAGTGGTCCCAGGCCAACCCGCAGCAGGTCACCGACCAGGTCGCGCCGCTGCTCGGCCTGCCCGCCGACATCACCCTGACCTCGGTGAAACGCCAGGGCTACGGCGCCGCGCCGCTGACTCCGGAAGTGATCGCCGCGCAGCAGAAGATCGCCGACACCTTCCAGGCCCTGAAGCTGATTCCCAAGCCCTTGAGTATCAAGGACGTGATCTGGACACCCCCGGCCAAGGTCGCCAGCGCGCCTTGAACGATTCGCCTGCGCTGGGGCGCCGCCCCGGCATGAGCCACCCTTGAGGAGACAACTCCAATGAGCCTTAACATCTTCTGGTTCCTCCCCACCCACGGTGACGGCAAGTACCTGGGCACCAGCGAAGGCGCCCGCGCCGTCGACCACGGCTACCTGAGCCAGATCGCCCAGGCCGCCGACCGCCTGGGCTTCGGCGGCGTGCTGATCCCCACCGGACGTTCCTGCGAGGACTCCTGGCTGGTGGCGGCGTCGCTGATTCCGCTGACCGAGCGCCTGAAGTTCCTGGTGGCCTTGCGCCCGGGGATCATTTCGCCGACCGTGGCCGCGCGTCAGGCCGCCACCCTGGATCGCCTGTCCAACGGCCGGGCGCTGTTCAACCTGGTGACCGGCGGTGATCCGGACGAACTGGCCGGTGACGGCCTGCACCTGAACCACCAGGAACGCTACGAGGCGTCGGTGGAGTTCACCCGCATCTGGCGCAAGGTGCTCGAAGGCGAAACGGTCGACTACGACGGCAAGCATATCCAGGTGAAAGGCGCCAAGCTGCTCTACCCGCCGATCCAGCAGCCGCGTCCGCCGCTGTATTTCGGTGGCTCTTCCGAGGCCGCCCAGGACCTGGCCGCCGAGCAGGTCGAGCTGTACCTGACCTGGGGCGAGCCGCCAGCGGCCGTTGCCGAGAAGATCGCCCAGGTGCGCGAGAAGGCGGCGGCCCAAGGCCGTGAAGTGCGCTTCGGCATCCGCTTGCACGTGATCGTGCGGGAAACCAATGAAGAGGCCTGGGCTGCCGCCGACAGGCTGATCTCGCACCTGGACGACGACACCATCGCCCGCGCCCAGGCGTCGCTGGCGCGCTTCGACTCGGTCGGCCAGCAGCGCATGGCCGCGTTGCACGGCGGCAAGCGCGATAAGCTCGAGGTGGCGCCGAACCTGTGGGCCGGTGTCGGTCTGGTGCGTGGCGGTGCCGGCACCGCGCTGGTGGGCGATGGCCCGACCGTCGCGGCGCGGGTCAAGGAATACGCCGATCTTGGCATCGACACCTTCATCTTCTCCGGTTATCCACACCTTGAGGAGTCGTACCGCGTCGCCGAGCTGCTGTTCCCGCACCTGGACGTGCAGCGCCCGGAGCAGCCGAAGACCGGTGGCTATGTGAGCCCGTTTGGTGAAATGGTCGCCAACGACATCCTGCCCAAGTCCGTGTCGCAGAGCTGAGGACCGGGGCCATGAGTCGTGCATCTCCCACCACCTGGTCCAAGCGCCTGGCGCCCTGGGCCCTGCCGATCCTGCTGCTGGCGGTATGGCAGTTGGCGGTCAGCGCTGGCTGGCTGTCGACCCGCATCCTGCCGGCGCCGAGCGCGGTGGTCAGTGCCGGTGTCGAGCTGGTGCGCAGCGGCCAGATCTGGACCCACCTGGCCATCAGCGGCTGGCGTGCCGGCCTGGGCTTCGTGATCGGTGGCAGCCTCGGCCTGTTGCTGGGCTTCATCACCGGCCTGTCGAACTGGGGCGAGCGCCTGCTCGACAGCTCGGTGCAGATGATCCGCAACGTGCCGCACCTGGCGCTGATCCCGCTGGTGATCCTGTGGTTCGGCATCGACGAGTCGGCAAAGATCTTCCTGGTGGCGCTGGGGACACTGTTCCCCATTTACCTGAACACTTACCACGGGATCCGCAACGTCGATCCGGCACTGGTGGAGATGGCGCGCAGCTATGGGCTGTCGGGCTTCGCCCTGTTCCGTCAGGTGATCCTGCCGGGGGCGCTGCCCTCGATCCTGGTCGGCGTGCGCTTTGCCCTGGGCTTCATGTGGCTGACGCTGATCGTCGCCGAGACCATCTCGGCCAACGCCGGCATCGGCTACCTGGCGATGAACGCCCGCGAGTTCCTGCAGACCGATGTGGTGGTGCTGGCCATCGTCCTGTACGCGGTGCTCGGCAAGCTGGCCGACCTGGCCGCACGGGGCCTGGAGCGGGTGTGGCTGCGCTGGCACCCGGCGTACCAGGTGGCGAAGAAGGAGGGCGCATGATGACCGTGCTCAAGGAACAGCCGCCACGCCTGCTGCGTGGCATCCCCCTGGCGGCCCGGGACCTGCGTCGCACCTTTGGCCAGCGTGAAGTGCTGCGCGGCATCGACCTGCACATTCCGGCCGGCCAGTTCGTCGCCATCGTCGGTCGCAGTGGCTGCGGCAAGAGCACCTTGCTGCGCCTGCTGGCCGGGCTCGACCAACCCAGCGCCGGCCAGTTGCTGGCGGGGGCCGCGCCGCTGGCCGAGGCCCGCGAGGATACCCGCCTGATGTTCCAGGACGCACGCCTGCTGCCCTGGAAGAAGGTGATCGACAACGTGGGCCTGGGCTTGTCCGGCAACTGGCGGCCCCGCGCTCTGGAGGCATTGGAGGCGGTCGGCCTGGTCGATCGCGCCAACGACTGGCCGGCGGCGTTGTCCGGCGGCCAGAAACAGCGGGTGGCCCTGGCCCGGGCGCTCATTCACCAGCCGCGCCTGCTGCTGCTGGACGAGCCATTGGGTGCGCTGGATGCCCTGACCCGCATTGAAATGCAGCAATTGATCGAGCGCCTGTGGCGCCAGCACGGTTTCACCGTGTTGCTGGTCACCCACGACGTCAGCGAAGCCGTCGCCGTGGCCGACCGGGTGATCCTGATCGAAGACGGCGCCGTCGGCCTGGACCTGGTCGTTGACCTGCCCCGGCCACGGGTGCGGGGTTCGCACCGCCTGGCGGCGCTGGAAAGCGAAGTGCTCAACCGTGTTCTGTCCGTCCCGGGCACCCCGCCCGATCCGGAACCTGTAGCCCCCTTGCCCACGCAGTTGCGTTGGGCCCACTGAATCCTCGAAGCCGCAAAAGGAATGACGCCATGACCATCAAAGCCATCAACGTTCGTAACCAATTCAAAGGCACCGTGAAGGAAATCCTCGAAGGCCCGGTACTGTCGGAAATCGACGTGCAGACCGCCTCCGGTATCGTCACTTCGGTGATCACCACCCGCTCCGTGAAGGAACTGGAGCTGCAGGTGGGCAGTGAAGTGATCGCCTTCGTGAAATCGACCGAGGTGTCCATCGCCAAGCTCTGAAGTCTTGCACGGTCCCTGTAGGAGCGGCCTTGTGTCGCGAAAGGGGCGCGGAGCGGCCCCAGGTTTTGAGCCACCATCAAAATTGCCGGGGCTGCTGCGCAGCCCTTTCGCGACGCAAGGCCGCTCCTACAGGATTTTTGCAGGGCTCGGGATCAGCACTTGGCCAGATAAGGCGGCAGATACAGCCCCAGATACGCCTCGAACACTCGCATGCCCTCTTCCGCCATGCGCGGCGTGATCGCTTCATGCAACTGCATCGAGCGGGCATACACCCGGTCGCTCAGCTCCATCGCCAGCGCGAACACATCCATATCCCGAGGCATCGCCGGCAGCTGGAAATGCCGGTCGAACAGCCGGTGCATCAGCTCGCCCAGCTCCAGGTCGTGCTGACGATCAGCCTGCACCACCTCACTCAACCCATGCTGGGCCAGGATCAGCTGCCGCGCCGCGGCATCTTCGTTGTAGATGTCGAGCATGCGCTGCTCGATCAGCCGCGACAGTTGCGGCCAGGTATTGAATGCGCTGCTGTCGATGGGCGCGTTCAGGGCCTCGCGAAAAGCCCGATGCACATCGGCGGTCAACGCCTCGAGCAAGGCCGGCACGCTGGCGAAGAAGTGATACACCGACGACGGCGGAATCTGCGCCCGTTCGGCCACGCTGTAGATCGACAGCGCCGCCACCCCTTGCCCGGCCAGCAGCTCGCGGGCCGCGGCCAGGATCGCTTCGATCCTGGCCTGGCTGCTGGCGCGTGGCTTGCGTGGGGAGGCTGGGCGGGTCATCAGTTGCTGATCGCCAGGATGCTGGCCTGGTAGGCGCCGACGAACAGGTCGAAGTCGCCCACCTCCTGCTGCTCCAGGCGCGACTGCTCGGCCAGGGATTCACGGGCGAGGGTCTCGAAGGCCTGCTGGCGCTCGGCGGGCAGCGGCTGCTCGCGGAAGCTCTCGGCGTGCAGGCGGCTCTGGCGCAGGGAGAACTGGACGAAGCTCTCGTCGTGCTCGGTCATGCGCGCCAGCACCTGGGCCGATGGCGTCAGCTCGGGATCGTCGACCTTGGCCTGCTGAGCTTCCAGGGCCTTGGCGTGTTCGTTGCCGCCCTGGGCGCGGTCGAGCAGCCCGGCCAGCTGGCCGATGCGCTCGATCAGTTCGCTTGCCCACTCCTTCAGTGCGACCGGCTGGCCGTCACGGCGCAGCTCCAGGCCCGGGCGCCGACCTTCCTTGACCACGGTGAGGAAGTTGTCGGTGCACTGGCCGCACTCACCGTTGTCCAGCTGCGGGCTTTCTTCAAGGGCGCAGAACAGCAGGAACGCGTCGAGGAAGCGCGCTTCGGTCAGGTCGATACCCACCGGCAGGAACGGGTTGATGTCCAGGCAGCGCACTTCCACGTACTGCACGCCACGGGAGGTCAGGGCCTGGATTGGCCGCTCGCCGGTGTAGGTGACGCGTTTGGGGCGGATGTTCGAGTAGTACTCGTTCTCGATCTGCAGGATGTTGGTGTTCAACTGCACCCACTCGCCATCCTTGTGCGTGCCGATCTCGACGTAGGGCGGGTAGGGCGTGCCGACGGCCTTGCGCAGGCTGTCGGTGTAGCTGGCCAGGTTGTTGTAGCAGGGCGTCAGGCCCGCCTGGGCGTTGCTCTGGTAACCCAGGTCGCTCATGCGCAGGCTGGTAGCGTAGGGCAGGTAGAGGGTCTCGGCATCCAGCTCTTCGAGCTGGTGCGCACGGCCGCGCAGGAAGCCTTTGTCCAGGGACGGGGAGGCGCCGAACAGGTACATCAGCAGCCAGCTGTAGCGGCGGAAGTTGCGGATCAGCGCGATATAGGCCGAGGACTGGTAGTCGCGGTCGTCCTGCTCGCCGCCTTCGGCATTGCGCAGCAACGGCCACAGCGCCTCGGGCAGGGAGAAGTTGTAGTGGATGCCGGCGATGCACTGCATGGTGCGGCCGTAACGCAGAGCCAGGCCCTTGCGATAGACATGCTTGAGCTTGCCGATGTTCGAGCTGCCGTATTCGGCGATCGGGATGTCTTCCTCGGCCGGCAACGCGCAGGGCATCGACGGGCTCCACAGGTATTCGTCGCCCAGCTTGGTGTAGACGAAGCGGTGGATCTGGTCGAGGCTCTCGAGCACCTTGGCAGGGTCGGCCAGGGCCGGGGTGATGAACTCCAGCAGCGACTCGGAATAGTCGGTGGTGATCTGCTCGTTGGTCAGCGCCGAACCCAGGGCCTCGGGGTGCGGGGTCTGGGCCAGGCGACCGTCGTCGGTCACGCGCAGGCATTCGCGCTCAATGCCGTGCAGGCACTGCTTGAGCAGGTCGATATTGTCGCCGAGCAGGCTCAGGCGGCGGTTGAGGAGGTCGCTCAAGATGGATTCCTTCACGCGTCAGTCGCCCCAATATGGGGGTAGGGATGACGGTCTACAAGGGTAGTTGGGAAAGGAACTGGCGTTGTCGCCTGGTTTGCTCGGTTCCGGTGCATCCGATCGCGGGGCAAGCCCGCTCCCACGAAGCCTGTGAACGTTCGTGGGAGCGGGCTTGCCCCGCGATCAGGTGTACAGCAATGCGCCGAAAATACCGCAGATGGGGGCCTGTCAGCTAGAGAACCGCGAAGGTTCCCTGGGCCTTGGCCACCAGCTTGTCGTCCTGAAGCACGTCGGCGTCGACCACCAGCGTGCGCCGCCCGGCGTGCAGCACCCGGGCGGTGCACAGCACCTCACCCTCGCTGACGGCGCGCATGTAGTTGATCTTGCACTCGATGGTCACGCTCTGCTGGTCGAAGCCATGGCTGGCCGAGCAGGCCAGCCCCATGGCGATGTCCACCAGGCTGAAGATCGCTCCGCCGTGCAGCTTCTGGCCGCGGTTGCGCAGGTGCGGCTCGAGCGCCAGGGCCACCTCTGCAACACCCGTGTCCAGGCGTTGCAGGCGGCAGCCCAGGAGCTGGCTGAAGGCGCTCTCGACGTACGCTTTCGGTACGTCCATCACTTCTTCTTCAGCTGCTTGGCGTTGGCGAACAGCGATGCCATGGCGTTGTTGGCCGGCGCGGCGGTGGTGGTCTCGCGCTGGCGCGGCGCCTGCTGCTGGCGGTTGCCGCCGTTGCCACGGTTGCCACCGCGGTTGCCCTCGACCTTCTCGCCCGGGGTGTCGCTCATGCGCATGGACAGGCCGACGCGCTTGCGCGGGATGTCCACTTCCATGACCTTGACCTTGACCACGTCGCCGGCCTTGACCGCTTCACGCGGATCCTTGACGAACTTCTCCGACAACGCCGAGATGTGCACCAGGCCGTCCTGGTGCACGCCGATGTCGACGAAGGCACCGAAGTTGGTGACGTTGGTCACCACGCCTTCGAGGATCATGCCCGGCTCCAGGTCCTTGAGGTCCTCGACGCCGTCCTGGAAGGTGGCGGTCTTGAACTCCGGGCGCGGGTCGCGTCCCGGCTTGTCCAGCTCCTGGAGGATGTCGGTGACGGTCGGCAGGCCGAAGCTTTCGTCGGTGAACTTCTTCGGATCCAGGCGCTTGAGGAAACCGCTGTCGCCGATCAGCGAGCGAATGTCGCGGTCGGTGTCGGCGGCGATGCGCTGCACCAGCGGGTAGGCTTCCGGGTGCACCGCCGAGGCGTCCAGCGGGTTGTCGCCGTTCATCACGCGCAGGAAGCCGGCGGCCTGTTCGAAGGTCTTCTCGCCCAGGCGGCTGACTTTCTTCAGCGCGGCGCGGGTGGCGAACGGGCCGTTGGCGTCGCGGTGGGCGACGATGTTCTGCGCCAGGGTGGCGTTGAGGCCGGAGATGCGCGTCAGCAGCGCCACGGAAGCGGTGTTGACGTCCACGCCCACGGCGTTCACGCAGTCCTCGACCACGGCGTCCAGGCCGCGGGCCAGCTTCACCTGCGACACGTCGTGCTGGTACTGGCCGACACCGATGGATTTCGGATCGATCTTGACCAGTTCGGCCAGTGGGTCCTGCAGGCGGCGGGCGATGGACACCGCGCCACGGATCGACACGTCCAGGTCAGGGAATTCGCGAGCGGCCAACTCGGAAGCCGAGTACACCGAGGCGCCGGCCTCGGAGACCATGATCTTGGTGATCTTCAGGGCCGGGTATTTCTTGACCAGCTCGGCCACCAGCTTGTCGCTTTCGCGGCTGGCGGTGCCGTTACCGATGGCGATCAGCTCGACCGAGTGCTTGGCGCACAGCGCGGCCATGATGGAAATGGTGCGGTCCCAGTCGTTCTTCGGCGCGTGCGGGTAGACCGTGGTGTGATCCAGCAGCTTGCCGGTGGCGTCGACCACGGCGATCTTGCAGCCGGTGCGCAGGCCCGGGTCGAAGCCCAGCGTCGCGCGCGGACCGGCCGGGGCGGCCAGCAGCAGGTCGTGCAGGTTGTGGGCGAAGACGTTGATCGCCTCGCCTTCGGCATTGTCGCGCAGCTCGCCGAACAGGTCGGTTTCCAGGTGGGTGTACAGCTTGACCTTCCAGGTCCAGCGCACCACTTCGCCCAGCCATTTGTCGGCCGGGCGGCTGCGGTTCTCGATGCCGACATGGTTGCCGATCATCAATTCGCACGGGTGCAGGGTGCCCGGCAGCTCCTCGCCGACTTTCAGCGAGGCGCTCAGCACGCCTTCGTTGCGCCCGCGGAAGATCGCCAGGGCACGGTGCGACGGCGCGCTGCGCAGCAGTTCGTCGTGGGCGAAGTAGTCGCGGAACTTGGCGCCTTCCTCTTCCTTGCCGGCGACCACGCGGGCGGTCAGCACCGCTTCCTGCTTGAGGAAGCCGCGCAGCTTGTCGAGCAGGGCGGCGTCCTCGGCGAAGCGCTCCATGAGGATGTACTTGGCGCCTTCCAGGGCGGCCTTGACGTCGGCCACGCCTTTTTCGGCGTCGACGAAACGTGCCGCTTCGCTTTCCGGGTTCAGCTGCGGGTCGTTGAACAGGCCGTCGGCCAGCTCGCCCAGGCCCGCTTCCAGGGCGATCTGGCCCTTGGTGCGGCGCTTCTGCTTGTACGGCAGGTACAGGTCTTCGAGGCGGGTCTTGGTGTCGGCCAGCTTGATCTCGCGGGCCAGCTCCGGGGTCAGCTTGCCCTGCTCCTCAATGCTGGCCAGGATGCTGGCGCGGCGCTCGTCGAGCTCGCGCAGGTAGCGCAGGCGCTCTTCCAGGTGGCGCAGTTGGGTGTCATCCAGGCTGCCGGTCACTTCCTTGCGGTAACGGGCGATGAAGGGCACGGTCGATCCTTCGTCCAACAGGCCCACGGCCGCTTCGACCTGCTGTGGGCGCACGCCCAGTTCCTCGGCGATACGGCTGTTGATGCTGTCCATGAAAACCACCTGACAAATAGTGAATGCAAGGCCGCGGGTGGGCATTCATGCCCGGCGGCGCTGGGTGAAAGCCGCGCATTATACCCATCGTGCCGGGCTTGCGGTGATGGCGCGGCGCCAGCCGACGACGGGGCGACAGTGGCATGCCGGGAAAAATCTGCTAACAATGCACACGGCACGCGCTGCAGTGGCTACGCCATAATGCGCGGCGATATCAGAGGAGTTATTCATGACCAGCACCGCAAACGCCGCAGAAGGCGACAAGATTCTCATCGTCGACGACGACCCGGGCCTGAGCAGCCTGCTGGACCGTTTCTTCACCAGCAAGGGCTTCCGTGTCCGCACCGTGCCCAACGTCGAACAGATGGACCGCCTGCTGGCCCGTGAAGTGTTCAACCTGGTGGTCCTCGACCTGATGCTGCCGGGCGAGGACGGCCTGTCCGCGTGCAAGCGCCTGCGCGCGTCGAACAACCAGATCCCGATCATCATGCTCACCGCCAAGGGCGACGAGCTCAGCCGCATCAAGGGCCTGGAGCTGGGCGCCGACGACTACCTGGCCAAGCCGTTCAACCCAGACGAGCTGGTGGCCCGGGTCAAGGCCGTGCTGCGCCGCCAGTCCCCGAGCGTGCCGGGCGCGCCGGGCAGCGAGGAAGAGACCGTCACCTTCGGCGACTACGAGCTGTCGCTGGCCACCCGCGAACTCAAGCGCGGCGAGGAGACGCACATGCTCACCACCGGTGAGTTCGCCGTGCTCAAGGCCCTGGTGATGCACGCCCGCGAGCCGCTGACCCGCGACAAGCTGATGAACCTGGCCCGTGGTCGCGAGTGGGACGCCCTGGAGCGCTCCATCGATGTGCAGATCTCGCGCCTGCGTCGGATGATCGAGCCCGACCCGTCCAAGCCGCGCTACATCCAGACCGTATGGGGTGTGGGCTACGTCTTCGTGCCGGACGGAAACGCCGGCAAATGAGCCTGTCGGCTCGTCAGGGTGCAGCAGGGCGACCCACGCGGGTCGCCCTGTTTTCGTCTGTGGCGGCCGGCCTTTTCAGCACAGTAGTTGATCGATGAAAACGCCTCTCTGGTTCCCGCAAAGCTTCTTCGCCCGCACCCTCTGGCTGGTGCTGATCGTCGTCCTGTTCTCCAAGGCGCTGACGCTCGTGTACCTGCTGATGAACGAGGACGTGCTGGTCGACCGCCAGTACAGCCACGGCGTGGCCCTGACGCTACGCGCCTACTGGGCCGCGGATGAAGAGAACCGTGACCAGATCGCCGAGGCGGCCGGCCTGATCCGCGTGACCGGCGCCGGCGTGCCGGAGGGCGAGCAGCACTGGCCCTACAGCGAGATCTACCAGCGCCAGATGCAGGCCGAGCTGGGCGATGACACCGAGGTGCGCCTGCGCATCCACGCGCCGCCCGCGCTGTGGGTCAATGCCCCGAGCCTGGGCCCAGGCTGGCTCAAGGTGCCGTTGTATCCGCACCCGCTGCGTGGGCAGAAGATCTGGAACGTGCTCGGTTGGTTCCTGGCCATCGGCCTGTTGTCCACGGCATCAGCCTGGATCTTCGTGCGCCAGCTCAACCAGCCGCTCAAGCGCCTGGTATTTGCTGCCCGCCAGCTGGGCCAGGGGCGCAGCGTGCGCCTGCCGATCAGCGACACCCCGAGCGAGATGACCGAGGTGTACCGCGCGTTCAACCAGATGGCCGAGGATGTCGAGCAGGCCGGGCGTGAGCGCGAGCTGATGCTGGCCGGGGTGTCCCATGACCTGCGCACGCCGCTGACCCGGCTGCGCCTTTCGCTGTCGCTGATGGACAACGACAGCGACCTCAGCGAGGACATGGTCCGCGACATCGAAGACATGGACGCGATCCTCGACCAGTTCCTGGCGTTCATTCGTGACGGGCGTGACGAACCGGTTGAGGAGGTCGACCTCAACGACCTGATCTACGAAGTGGTGGCGCCCTACAACCAGCACAAGGAGCAGGTGCGCCTGTGCCTGGAGCCGATCCCGCCGTTCCCGCTGCGCCGGGTGTCGCTCAAGCGCATGCTGGGCAACCTGATCGGCAACGCCCTGCATCACGCCGGCAAGGGCGTCGAAGTGGCGGCCTATGTGTCGGGCGACCAGAGCGCGCCGTATGTGGTGCTCAGCGTGCTGGACCGTGGCGCGGGCATCGACGAGTCGGAGCTGGAGACCATCTTCAACCCGTTCATCCGTGGCGACCGGGCTCGGGGCGGCAAGGGCACCGGGTTGGGGTTGGCGATCGTCAAGCGCATTGCCGCGCAGCATGGCGGCAACGTGGAGCTGCGCAACCGCTCCGGTGGCGGGATCGAGGCGCGGGTGAGGTTGCCGTTGGGGTTGTTGCTGCCGCGTAACGCTGTCTGATCGTTGTTATTTGTACGGGCCTCTTCGCGGCTAAAGCCGCTCCCACAGAGAACATGCAAAAACCTGTGGGAGCGGCTTTAGCCGCGAAGAGGCCCGTAAAGGCGCCATCAGCCTTTGCCCTTGGTCCGCGTCTGGTTTGGCCCGCTGTTCTTCTCCAGGTGCTCGATGATCATCCCGGCCACGTCCTTGCCGGTGGTCACCTCGATACCCTCAAGCCCCGGCGATGAATTCACCTCCATCACCAGCGGCCCATGATTGGAGCGCAGGATATCCACCCCCGCCACGCTCAGACCCATGACCTTCGCCGCGCGAATCGCGGTCATGCGCTCCTCGGGGGTGATCTTGATCAGGCTGGCCACGCCACCGCGGTGCAGGTTGGAGCGAAACTCGCCCGGCTTGGCCTGGCGCTTCATCGAGGCGATCACCTTGTCGCCCACCACGAAGCAGCGAATGTCGGCGCCTCCGGCCTCCTTGATGTATTCCTGGACCATGATGTTCTGCTTCAGGCCCATGAACGCCTCGATCACCGATTCGGCAGCCTTGGTGGTTTCGCACAGCACCACGCCGATGCCCTGGGTACCTTCGAGCACCTTGATCACCAGCGGCGCGCCGTTGACCATCTGGATCAGGTCGGGGATATCGTCCGGCGAGTGGGCGAAACCGGTGATCGGTAGGCCGATACCGCGCCGAGACAGCAGCTGCAGCGAGCGCAGCTTGTCCCGTGAGCGGGCAATGGCCACCGACTCGTTGAGCGGGTACACGCCCATCATCTCGAACTGGCGCAGCACCGCGCAGCCATAGAAGGTGACCGATGCGCCGATGCGCGGGATCACCGCATCGAACCCCTCCAGCGGCTTGCCGCGGTAATGGATCTGCGGCTTGTGGCTGGCGATGTTCATATAGGCCCGGAGTGTGTCGATCACCACCACTTCGTGGCCCCGCTGGGTGCCGGCCTCGACCAGGCGGCGGGTGGAATACAGACGCGGATTGCGCGACAGCACAGCGATCTTCATGCAGCACCTGTGACAGGGGAAAGGGTGGCCGGGAAGGCCGGTTTGTCCTGGACATACTTAAGGCCTGGGTTGACCACCAGCTGGCCATGGATGAGTGCCTTCGAGCCGAGCAGCAGCCGATAGCGCATGCTCTTGCGGCAGGCCAGGGTGAACTCGACCTCCCAGACCCGGTCGCCGAGCGCCAGGGCCGTACGGATCACGTAGCGGATCTGGGCCTGGCCGTTGGAGCTCTTGATGGTCTTCATGGTCACCAGTGGCGCCTCGCAACGCCGGTGGCGCAACTGCACCACCGAGCCCAGGTGCGCGGTGAAGCGCACCCATGGCTGGCCATCGCGCTCGAACGGTTCGACCTCGGTGGCGTGCAGGCTGGAGGTGCTGGCGCCAGTGTCGATCTTGGCGCGCAGGCCGGCGACACCCAGCTCGGGCAGGGCGACCCACTCGCGCAGGCCGATCACAGTCAGGTGGTCAAATGTCTTCACGAAGCGTGCCCTGGGGATATGGAGGTGAACTGTAATGACGGCACGGACTTTTTGCATCCGTCAGTCACGGTAGTACAGTTCCGTGAAAGACAGAATTCGAGGAAAGACCATGGCACAAAAGCCTGAAGACGACGATAAGGTACGCCTGGACAAATGGCTGTGGGCGGCGCGCTTCTACAAGACCCGCGCCCTGGCCAAGGCGGCGATCGAAAGCGGCAAGGTGCACTGCCGGGGCGAGCGCTGCAAGCCGGGCAAGGAGCCGCGGGTGGGCGACGAGTTCGTGCTGCGCACCGGTTTCGACGAGCGCACCGTGGTGGTCAGGGCATTGTCGGTGGTGCGCCGCGGCGCGCCCGAGGCGCAGGCGCTGTATGAGGAAACGGCCGAAAGCATGAAGCGCCGCGAACAGGCGGCCGAGATGCGCAAGGCGGGCGCGCTGGGCATGACCAGCGACGGGCGACCGAACAAGAAGCAGCGGCGCCAGATCCACCAGTTGCACGGCAGTTTCGACTGATCGGGGCTGTCGTTTGGTTCGTTGCAACCAGCCCTTGCAACATTCGGTAACTCCTCGGCAGATGAGCAAGAAAATGGGATTCACTACCATTTACACTTCTCAATCCAGCGAGGAGTACCCCCGATGTTGCCCCGCAAGCCCCTACTGGCCGCCCTGGCCCTCACTCTGTTCGGCGGCACCGCCCAGGCGGCGGATGAAGTGGTGGTGTACTCCTCGCGCATCGACGAGCTGATCAAGCCGGTGTTCGACGCTTATACCGCTAAGACCGGCGTCAAGATCAAGTTCATCACCGACAAGGAAGCCCCGTTGATGCAGCGCATCAAGGCCGAGGGCGAGAACGGCGTGGCCGACCTGCTGCTCACCGTCGATGCCGGCAACCTCTGGCAGGCCGAACAGATGGGCATCCTGCAGCCGATCAAGTCGGCGGTCATCGACCAGAACATCCCGCCGCAGTACCGCGCCTCGTCCCATGACTGGACCGGCCTGAGCCTGCGCGCGCGGACCATCGCCTACTCCACCGACCGGGTCAAACCGGGGGAGCTCAGCACTTACGAGGCCCTGGCCGACAAGAACTGGGAGGGCCGCCTGTGCCTGCGCACGGCGAAGAAGGTCTACAACCAGTCGCTGACCGCCACGCTGATCGAGAACCACGGCGAGGCCGCGACCGAGAAGCTGATCAAGGGCTGGGTCAACAACCTGTCCACCGATGTGTTCTCCGACGACACCGCAGTAATCCAGGCCATCGCCGCGGGCCAGTGCGACGTGGGCATCGTCAACACCTACTACTACGGGCGCCTGCACAAGGAGAAGCCCGACCTGCCGGTGAAGCTGTTCTGGCCCAACCAGGGGGACCGTGGTGTGCACGTCAACCTGTCGGGTATTGGCCTGACCAAGCATGCACCGCATCCGGAAGCGGCGAAGAAACTGGTGGAGTGGATGACCGGCGAGGAGGCGCAGAAGCTGTTCGCCGACATCAACCAGGAGTTCCCGGCCAACCCGAAGGTCAAGCCTTCGGCGGAAGTCGCGGCCTGGGGCAGCTTCAAGGCCGACAGCATTCCGGTGGAAGTCGCCGGCAAGCGCCAGGCCGAAGCCATTCGCTTGATGGACCGGGCTGGCTGGAACTGAGTTTCAGCGCTTATCCTTGCGGGGCCCTCCAGGGCCCCTTCGCGGCTAAAGCCGCTCCTACAGGTTTTGTGTTGTCCGTGGGATTGCACGGTCCCTGTAGGAGCGGCTTTAGCCGCGAACGACCGCGCAGCGGTCGCAACCTGCAACCGAGAACCCCGCCTTGCCCCACACCCCCCAACGCCGCTGGTACCTGCCGGTCTCCCTGACCGCCGCCCTGGTCCTGCTCCCACTGAGCGTCCTGCTGCTGTCCTGGCAATCGGTCGACATGCAGATCTGGTCTCACCTGCTCGACACCCAGATGGGCCGCCTGCTGGGTAACACCCTCACGCTGGTGGTCGGCGTTGGCGCCGGTGTGACCGTGCTGGGGGTGAGCCTGGCCTGGCTCACCAGCCTCTGCGAGTTCCCCGGCCGGCGCTGGCTGGACTGGGCGCTGATGCTGCCGTTCGCGATTCCGGCCTATGTCCTGGCGTTCGTCTTCGTCGGCCTGCTCGACTTCGCAGGCCCGGTGCAGACGGCCCTGCGCGAGGTGTTCGGGCCCATGCGCCTGCCACGGGTACGTTCCACCGGCGGGGTGATCACAGTATTGGTGCTGGTGTTCTATCCCTACGTCTACCTGCTGGCGCGCACCGCGTTCCTGGCCCAGGGCAAGGGCCTGATGGAGGCCGCGCGGGTGCTCGGGCTGTCGCCGCTGCAGGCGTTCTGGCGGGTGGCCTTACCCATGGCGCGCCCGGCCATCGGCGCCGGCATCGCCCTGGCGCTGATGGAGACCCTGGCCGATTTCGGCGCGGTGGCGGTGTTCAACTTCGACACCTTCACCACGGCCATCTACAAGACCTGGTACGGCTTCTTCAGCCTGTCCAGCGCGGCGCAGCTGGCCAGCCTGCTGCTGCTGGCGGTGATGCTGGTGCTGTATGGCGAGCGCCGTGCCCGGGGCGCCAGCCGCAGTGGCAACGAGCGCCCGAGAGGCCAGGCGCTGTATCACCTGCGAGGCATCAAGGCCCTGGCCGCGAGCGGCTGGTGCCTGCTTGTCTTCGCCTGCGCCTTCGTCATCCCGATGCTGCAGCTGCTGGCGTGGTTCTGGCAGCGCGGCCGGCACGACCTGGACGAGCGCTACCTCGGCCTGGTCATGCACACCCTGTACCTCGGCGCCATTGCGGCGCTGATCACGGTCAGCGTGGCCATGCTGATGGCCTTCGCCCGGCGCCAGGCACCGACCACGGCCATCCGCGCCGGGGTCGGTCTGGCCAACCTCGGCTATGCCTTGCCGGGCTCGGTGTTGGCGGTGTCGATCATGCTGGCGTTCAGCTATCTGGACAACCAGCTGGTGATACCGCTGTCGCAGTGGTTGGGCGGGGCGGGCAAGCCATTGTTGCTGGGCAGCCTGTCGGCCTTGCTGCTGGCCTACCTGGTGCGGTTCATCGCCGTGGCCTATGGCCCGCTGGAAAGCAGCCTGGAGCGGATCCGCCCGTCGTTGCCGGAGGCTTCACGCAGCCTCGGGGTCGCCGGGCCGGGATTGTTTTTCAAGGTGTATCTGCCGCTGCTGGTGCCCGGTGCACTCAGCGCCGCCCTGCTGGTGTTCGTCGACGTGTTGAAGGAGATGCCGGCGACACTGCTGATGCGCCCATTCGGCTGGGACACCCTGGCCGTGCGGGTGTTCGAGATGACCAGCGAGGGCGAGTGGGCACGGGCCTCGCTGCCGGCCCTGACCCTGGTGCTGGTCGGCCTGCTGCCGGTGATCGGCCTGATCCGTCGCTCGGCCCATCGTCCGGGCCACCCGCGCTGAGGGTGCCACGCAGCTTCCTTGCGGCTACAATGCGCGGCATTCGCAGCGACGGGTCCTACAAAAACAGGTGATGATTGAACATCGCCGACCGCCGCCGCCTCGCCACGCCCGGAAGGAGAAACCCATGGGACAGCGTACGCCTCTGTATGACCTGCACCTGGCGCTCGGCGCCAAGACGGTCGATTTCGGCGGATGGGACATGCCCCTGCATTACGGCTCGCAAGTCGAGGAGCACCATCAGGTGCGCAGTGACTGCGGGGTCTTCGATGTCTCCCACATGACCGTCATCGATATCGACGGTTGCGCCGCCACGCCCTGGCTGCAACACCTGCTGGCCAATGACGTGACGCGTCTGGAAAACCCCGGCAAGGCCCTCTACAGCCCCCTGCTCAACGCCGATGGCGGCGTGATCGACGACCTCATCGCCTACCGCACCGAGGACGGCTACCGCCTGGTGGCCAACGCCGCCACCCGCGACAAGGTACTGGCCTGGCTGCAGGCGCGCAGCGAAGGTTTCAAGGTCAGCTTCAAGGTCCGCCCCGAACTGGCCATCCTCGCCATCCAGGGCCCTCACGCCCGGGAAAAGGTCGCCGCCCTGCTCAGCGCCTCGCGTGCCGCGCTGATCCGCGAACTACGCCCCTTCGAAGGCCTCGCTGACGGTGACTGGTTCATCGCCCGCACCGGTTACACCGGCGAGGACGGCCTGGAGATCATCCTTCCCGGCGAGCAGGCCCCGGCATTCTTCAACGACCTGGTCGGCGCCGGCATCGCCCCGAGCGGCCTGGGCGCGCGCGACACCCTGCGCCTGGAAGCCGGCATGAACCTTTATGGCCAGGACATTGACGAAGCCCACACCCCGCTGACCTCCAACCTGGGCTGGAGCGTCGCCTGGGAGCCGGCGGGCCGCGAGTTCATCGGCCGTGCCGGCCTGCTGGCGGAAATCGAGCAGGGCGTGAAGGAAAAACTGGTCGGCCTGGTGCTCGAGGAGCGTGGTGTACTGCGTGCTCACCAGGTGGTCCGTGTATCCGGGATTGGCGAAGGAGAGATCACCAGTGGTAGTTTCTCGCCTACGCTGAGCAAATCCATTGCCCTGGCCCGCGTGCCCATGGCCACCGGCGACCGCGCCGAGGTGGAGATCCGCGGCAAGTGGTACCCGGTGCGGGTGGTCAAGCCGACCTTCGTGCGCCATGGCAAGATCCTGATCTGATTATCCAAATGGCGGGCCGACCGCTGACCCTAACGAGGAATACAAGACAATGAGCCAAATCCCCGCCGACCTGCGTTATGCCGAAAGCCATGAATGGGCCCGCCTGGAAGCCGATGGCACCGTGACCGTGGGCATCAGCGACCACGCCCAGGCCGCACTGGGTGACGTGGTGTTCGTCGAGCTGGCCGAAGTCGGCAAGGTGTTCGCCGCCGGCGACGCCGCTGGCGTGGTCGAGTCGGTCAAGGCTGCCTCGGACATCTACGCGCCGGTGGGCGGCGAGGTGATCGCGGTCAATGAAGAACTGGCCGACAGCCCGGAACTGCTCAACGAAGAGCCCTACGAATCGTGGATCTTCAAGCTGAAGCCGAGCGACAAGTCCGAGCTGGAAAAGCTGCTGGATGCCGCTGGTTACGCAGCCCTGATCGGCGAGTGACAATACCGGCCTCATCGCGGGGCAAGCCCGCTCCCACGCATGGTACACATCGTGGGAGCGGGCTTGCCCCGCGATGAGGCCTGCACGGCCAATGCAATAATCCCCGCACATTCGGCAATCCTTCCTAGACTTGTAAGTCTCCCATGAGAACTGGTCCAGGAAGAGATCGTCGCCATGTCCCAGTCGCCATCCCTGCATCAACTGCAAGAGCCCAACCCCTTCCTGCGTCGCCACCTGGGGCCCGATGCCCAGGAGCAGCAGGCCATGCTCGACGTCCTCGGCGTCGCCAGCCGCAGCGAACTGATCGAGCAGACGGTACCGCCGGGCATTCGCTTCAACCGCCCGCTGGATCTGCCGCCGGCCCTCGATGAGCAGGCCGCGCTGGCCAGGCTGGCGAGTCATGCCGCGCAGAACCAGCTGTGGACCAGCCTGATCGGCATGGGCTACCACGCGACCATCACCCCCACTGTCATCCTGCGCAACGTGCTGGAGAATCCCGGCTGGTATACCGCCTACACGCCCTATCAGCCGGAGATCGCCCAAGGACGGCTGGAGGCGCTGCTGAACTACCAGCAGATGGTCATCGACCTCACCGGCCTGGCACTGGCCAATGCCTCGTTGCTCGACGAGGCCACCGCCGCCGCCGAGGCCATGGCCCTGGCCAAGCGCGTGGCGCGCAGCAAGAGCAACGCCTTCTTCGCCGACGAACACTGCCACCCGCAGACCCTGTCGGTGCTCAAGACCCGTGCCGAGGGCTTCGGTTTCGAGCTGATCATCGATTCTGTGGATAACCTGGCCAAGCACAAGGTGTTCGGGGCGTTGCTGCAGTACCCGGACACCCACGGCGAGGTGCGCGACCTGCGCCCGCTGATCGACCAGCTGCACGCCCAGCAGGCCCTGGCCTGCGTCGCCGCCGATATCCTCAGCCTGGTGGTGCTCACGCCGCCGGGCGAACTGGGGGCCGACGTGGTGCTCGGCTCGACCCAGCGCTTTGGCGTGCCGATGGGCTACGGCGGGCCGCACGCGGCCTATTTCGCCTGCCGCGACGACTACAAGCGGGCCATGCCCGGGCGCATCATCGGGGTGTCCCGCGATGCCCGCGGCAATACCGCGCTGCGCATGGCCCTGCAGACCCGCGAGCAACACATTCGCCGGGAGAAGGCCAACTCCAATATCTGCACGGCCCAAGTGCTGCTGGCCAACATCGCCGGCTTCTACGCCGTCTACCACGGCCCTGAAGGCCTGCAACGCATCGCCCAGCGGGTGCACCGGCTGACCTTCATCCTCGCCGCCGGCCTCGAAGCCAAGGGCATCAAGCGCCTCAACCAGCACTTCTTCGACACCCTGACCCTGGACGTCGGCGGCACCCAGGCGGCGATCATCGAGAGCGCCGAGGCCGCCCGCATCAACCTGCGCATCCTCGGGCGCGGGCATCTGGGGGTGAGCCTGGACGAAACCTGTAACGAAGCCACGGTGCTCAAGCTGCTGGATATCTTCCTCGGCGTCGATCATGGCCTGGACATCGCCACGCTTGACCAGCAGGCGCTGCCCGAAGGCATCCCCGGCGCGCTGGTGCGCCGTACGCCGATCCTCGGGCATCCGGTGTTCAACCTGCACCACAGCGAAACCGAGATGCTGCGCTACCTCAAGCAGCTGGAGAACAAGGACCTGGCGCTGAACCAGTCGATGATCCCGCTGGGCTCGTGCACCATGAAGCTCAATGCCAGCAGCGAGATGATCCCCATCACCTGGCCGGAGTTCGCCCAGCCGCACCCCTTCGCCCCGGCCGCCCAGGTGCAAGGCTACAAGGCAATGATCGACGAGCTGGAAAGCTGGTTGTGCGCGATCACCGGCTTCGACGCCATCTGCATGCAGCCCAACTCCGGCGCCCAGGGCGAATACGCCGGGCTCATGGCCATCACCCGTTACCACCGCAGCCGTCACCAGCCCGGGCGCACCTTGTGCCTGATTCCGTCCTCGGCCCATGGCACCAACCCGGCATCGGCGCAGATGGCCGGCATGGAGGTGGTGATCGTCGAGTGCGACGAAGACGGCAACGTCGATCTCGACGACCTCAAGGCCAAGGCCCACGCCGCCGGCGAGCGGCTGTCATGCCTGATGGTGACCTACCCCTCCACCCACGGCGTGTACGAGGAGGGAATCCGCGAGATCTGCGAGGTGGTGCACCAGCACGGCGGGCAGGTGTACATGGACGGCGCCAACCTCAATGCCCAGGTGGGGCTGGCGCGGCCGGCGGACATCGGCGCCGATGTCTCGCACATGAACCTGCACAAGACCTTCTGCATCCCCCATGGCGGTGGTGGCCCGGGCATGGGCCCGATCGGCATCCGCGCCCACCTCAAGCCGTTCGTCGCCAGCCACCCGGTGGTGCCGGTGCCAGGGCTGGAACCGACCAACAGCGCGGTGAGCGCGGCGCCCTGGGGCAGTGCCAGCATCCTGCCGATCAGCTGGATGTACATCGCCATGATGGGGCCGCAACTGGCCGACGCCAGCGAGGTGGCGATCCTGTCCGCCAACTACCTGGCCAGCCAGCTGCGCGATGCCTTCCCGGTGCTCTACCGAGGGCGCAACCAGCGGGTCGCCCATGAGTGCATCTTCGACCTGCGGCCGCTCAAGGCGCTGACCGGCATCACCGAGGAGGATGTGGCCAAGCGCCTGATGGACTACGGCTTCCATGCGCCGACCATGTCGTTCCCGGTACCGGGCACGCTGATGGTCGAGCCCACCGAGAGCGAGTCGAAGGCCGAACTGGACCGTTTCGTCGAGGCGATGCTGGCGATCAGGGCGGAAATCGCCGAGGTGCAGGAGGGCAACTGGCCGGCCGAGGACAATCCGCTCAAGCACGCGCCGCACACCTTGGCCGACGTGTTGGCGCCGTGGGACCGGCCATACAGCATCGAGCAGGGCATCGCCCCCAGCGCTCACGCGCGCCAGCATAAATACTGGCCGGCGGTGAACCGGGTCGACAACGTGTATGGGGACAGGAATCTGTTCTGTGCGTGCGTGCCGGTGGAGGCGTATCGCTGAGAGGGGGCATCGATCCCCCTGTAGGAGCGGCCTTGCCGAGGCGTCGGACCGGCCGGAAAGGGCCGCAGAGCGGCCCCGGCGATCTTTGCGTCAACACTGAAACCCTGGGGCCGCTACGCAGCCCTTTCGCGGCACAAGGCCGCTCCTACAAGGGGTAGAGTTTTATTCGGCCACGGCGTTCTTGGCTAGGATCGCGTTGGCCAGTTCCATGTCGCTGGCCTGGACGCCCGGGTTGTCCGCGCGTACCTGGCGGATCGCGGCTTCCAGGAACGGACCGCGGATGGCGCCTTCACTGGCGACGAAGCTGCCGGCGTCGTCCTGGGCGGCGACGATCAGCTTGTGGTCCTTGAAGGTCAGGTAGGTCGAGGCAGTGGTGGCACCGGAGGAGATGACGTTGCGCCAGAACGTGTCGGCCATGGCGGAGCCAAGGGGCAGCGAGCAGAGGACGGTGGCTGCGATGGCTGTTTTGAAACGCATGATGAATCACCTCGGTCGATGAGGGCTGTCGGAATGCCGGTTTGATCCGGTTTACCGCTGCCAAGTTCCCGACCACACAGGGGATTTCTTACTTATCCACAGACCCGCAGCACTTCCTCCAGGGAGGTCAGCCGTTGCTCGGCCAACCGGCGTCCGCAGCGGCGCAGGTCGTGCAGGCCATCGGCGGCCGCCTGCTGGCGCAGCGCCTCCAGGTCGGCGCCCGGGGTGATGCGCTGGCGCAGCGCGCTGCCGACCCGGAGCAGCTCGAACAGCCCGGTGCGGCCTTGAAAGCCGCTGCCCCGGCAGGTCTGGCAGGCGGGGCGATCGGTGTGTTCCATGCCTTGGCAGGATGGGCATAGGGTGCGCACCAGGCGTTGGGCCATGACCCCGAGTAGCGTGGCCCTGATCAGGTAGTCGGCCACCTTCAGCTCCTGCAGGCGGGTGATCGCCGCGCAGGCATCGTCGGTGTGCAGGGTGGACAGCACCAGATGGCCGGTCAGCGCCGCCTGTACTGCCACCTGAGCGGTTTCCTGGTCGCGGATCTCGCCGATCATGATGATGTCCGGGTCTTGCCGCAGCAGGGCGCGCACGCCATCGGCGAAGCCCAGGCCCAGGCCGGGTTGCACTTGCAGCTGGTTGATCGCTGGCTCCAGGCGCTCGATGGGGTCTTCGATGCTGCACAGGTTGACCTGGGGCGTGGCCAGGTGGCGCAGGCTGGCGTAAAGGGTGCTGGTCTTGCCCGAACCGGTGGGGCCGGTCACCAGCAGGATGCCCTGGCGCCGCTGCAGCAGGGCTTTCCACTGGGCCAGCAAGGGCGCCTCCAGGCCAAGGTGTTCGAGGGCTTCGTGGCGTAGCTGCGGATCGAACAGGCGCAGCACCAGCTTCTCGCCGAATGGCGTGGGCAGCGTGGACAGGCGCAGTTCGATCTGCGCGCCATCCGGCAGGCGGCTTTTCAGGCGACCGTCCTGTGGCCGGCGTTTCTCCGCCACGTTCATCCGGCCCAGGTGCTTCAGGCGGCTGACCATGGCCAGGGTGACGCCCGCCGGGAAGGCGTAGACGGGGTACAGCAGGCCATCGATGCGCAGGCGCAGGTGACCCAGCTCGCGGCGCGGTTCCAGGTGGATATCGCTGGCGCGCTGCTCGATGGCGTACTGCAGCATCCAGTCGACGATGCGCACCACATGTTGATCCTCGGCGCCCGCCTGGGCCTGGCTGGCGCCCAGCTCCAGCAGTTGCTCCAGCTCGCCGAGCCCGGCTGCCGGGGGCTGTCCGGCGCCGCGCAGCGAATGCGCCAGGCCGAAGAAGGTGGGCGTCAGCTGGCGAATCTGTCGTGGACTGGCCAGCACCCGTTGCACACGCTTGCCCAGGCCTTGGCTCAGGTCGGCTTCCCAGTCACGTCGATAGGGTTGGGCGCTGGCCACGGTCACGCTGCTGTCATCCAGCGCCACGGCAAGGATGCCGTGACGCTCGGCGAAGGCCGCGGACATCAGGCTGGCGACCTGTGCCAGGTCGACCTGCAGCGGGTCGATGTGCAGGAACGGCTGGCCTACCTGGTCGGCAAGCCAGTGGCAGAGCGCATCGAGGCCCAGGCGCTGGCCAGGGTGCAACGGGTCCGCCAGGGCCAGCTCGGCGATCAGTTCCAGGGGATGTGCGTCAGGGTGCTGCCTGGCCCGCTCGAGCGCCTTGAGCGCGTCGCAGGCGGCGATCCGTTGTTCGGCGAGCAAGGCGTCGAGCAGCCGGTTCAGGTCCAGGTCTTGGCTAGCGTTGGCGAACATGGCGATATCCCTGCCAGGTGATCCATGACGCTGGCAAGGCTAGCCAGAGGGCGCGGCGGTCGGGTGAATAAAGGGTTTCGGAATCTTGCCGGAGCGCGATCAGGCCGAGGCGGCCTGCGCCAGGCATGGCCGGCACTCCAGGCTGACATCGGCCACGCAGACCAGGTTGCGCAACTTCTGCGCGATGACTTCGGCGCGGTGCCAGCTCAGGCCGCCGATGCCGATTTCCATGTCCAGCAGGTCATCGCACTGGTTGACCCGCACGCTGTGCGGGGTGAGGAACTGCAGGGCGAACAGGTTGAGCACGCGGCACAGGCTGTCCGGTTCCGCCTCGGCCTGCAGGCGATAGTGGACAGTGCTGTGGGCGGTGTTGGCGGCCCAGGCGTCGATCCTGGGGTGTTCGGCTGCGTGCATGGCGTTTCTCCGCGAAGGTGGAGAAATTCTTGCACGTTAGCGGTGGTATTTTTTCGCTATGATTTGAGTGTTTTGTATTGTTTGCGAATAATTCAATTCGCAAAGTTAAATTTTGGAGAATTGATAATGCATGGCGAACTGGATGCCTATGATCGGCGGATCCTCGAATTGCTGCAGGAGGACGCGTCACTGTCCAGCGCGCAGATCGCCGAGCGTGTGGGCCTGTCGCAGTCGCCGTGCTGGCGGCGCATCCAGCGCTTGAAGGAGGAGGGCGTGATCCGCGGGCAGGTGACCCTGCTGGATCGCAAGAAGGTAGGGCTGAACACGCAGATCTTTGCCGAAGTGAAGCTCAACGCCCACGGGCGTTCGAACTTCGCCGAGTTCACCGAGGCCATCCGCGGTTTTCCCGAAGTGCTGGAATGCTACGTGCTGATGGGAGCGGTGGACTTCCTGCTGCGCATCGTCACCTCGGATATCGAGGCTTACGAGCGGTTCTTCTTCGAAAAACTATCGAACGTGCCGGGTATCCAGGAAGTGAACTCGATCGTGGCGCTTTCGGAGATCAAGTCGACCACCAGCTTGCCATTGAGACCCTGATGAGTCGATCGCGGGGCAAGTCGCAACGGCGCACCGCCGCTCCCACGCAGTGCAGGAGCGGGCAGCGCGGACTCAGGCCTTGAGCAGGTGTTTCCAGGCGCGGTTCTGCTCGATGGCGCGGGCCTGCTCGATGCGGGCTTCGAGCAGTTCTTCCTTGCCTTCTTCGACCAGCGGCTGCTCGGCCAGCTCGTGCAGCTTGTTCAGCTCGCCGTAGAGGCGGTCCTGCTGCGGCAGGTCCAGCACCTGGCGGGCGTGGTGCAGCCAGGTCTGCACGCATTCGATGCGCGGCAGCTGTTCGGCCAGGTCTTCCGGACGCTGCACGTACAGCGGCAGCTTCAGGGCGCGGGACTCCTCGCCCAGCAGGTGCTGCAGCCAGCTGGCCAGCTGCGCCTTGCCCTGACGTTCGCCACGGCCCTTGCGCTCGGCGGTCCAGGCGCGGGCGCTCAGCCAGCGCGCGGTCTCCAGGGAGAACTGGCCCCAGCGCGGGTCTTCCAGTTCTTCGGCGAACTGCTCGGGGGCGGCGCGGCGAATGTCCTCGTCATCGTTGCCGGCCAGCACCAGCGGGCGCCAGTCTTCCAGCAGCGCGTCGAGGCTGGCGCGCAGGGTGCGGGTGGTCGGGCGCGGCGCGGCCTGGCCGAGGCTGGCGGTGAGGGCGCGCAGTTCGGCCAGGCAGCGAACCCAGTCCTGCAGCAGGCGCCAGTGGCCATTGTGGCGATACTGCTCGGCCAGGCGCTGGCTGCTGCCCAGCAGTTGCCAGGCGAGGGCGGCATAGGCGTCGTCCAGCGGCATCTCGGCCTGCAGTTCGGTCACCGGCAGGCCCAGCTCGTAGCTGTCCGGATCGAGGAGGCGGTAGCCGCGCTCGGCCTTGCTGATGTCGCAGGGCATCAGCGGCAGGCTGGCGGCCAACTCGGCGGCCAGCTCCAGCAGCGCCTCAGGGGTGCCTTCACGCAGTTCCAGCTCCAGCTCGCAGATTTCTTCCTTGCGCTTGCCTGCGATCACGAAACCTTGATCCAGCGCGGCCTCGATCACTACCTTCGCCTTGCCGCGGCCCCAGGCGATCTCGGCGTACTCGCGGGTGAAGTCGGTGGTGAACAGCGGCTTGATGGTCTTCTTGTCCAGCTCGGCCAGTTGCTCGGGCCAGCAAGTGGCGTCGAGCTTCTTCAGGTCGAGCTTGACCTTGTCCAGGTGCCACTCGTGCTCGTTGCGCTCGGACAGCCCGGCGACGCTCTGGCCACGGCACTTGAGGGTCTGGATGATGACCTCGCCATCACGGCGCAGGCGCAGGGCGACGCGGGCGGCGGACAGGTCGCGCTCCGGGGTGTCGAAGTACTGGTTGAGCAGTTCGCGGGTCTGCCAGCCGGACTTGTTGCGCTTCTTCAGCAGGGGGTGCTCGCGCAGGGCGGCAAGGGTCTCGCGGCTGGCGCGGAGTTTGAGTTCGGTTTCTTTGTGCATCGCGGGCTCGGAAGGAGGGGCATCGTTGCCTGGCAGTCTACAGTACTTGCTCCACGAGGATGCTGTGGATTGCCAGGTGACGGGTCGCCATTGTTATGATGCCTTTCACGCCGTCGAGGAGTCCGCGCATGCCGTTGCCGTCGCTGAAAGACCAGTTCGCCGCCCTGATCGCCGCGCCCTCGGTCAGTTGCACCCAGCCTGCGCTGGACCAGTCCAACCGCGCGGTCATCGACCTGCTGGCCGGCTGGCTGGGCGACCTGGGGTTCAGCTGCGAGATCCAGCAGGTCAGCCCCGGCAAGTTCAACCTCCTGGCCAGTCGCGGCACCGGCCCGGGCGGCCTGGTGCTGGCTGGGCACAGCGATACCGTGCCCTACGACCCGCAGCTGTGGGGTAGCGATCCGCTCAAGCTGACCGAGGTCGATGGCCGCTGGGTCGGGCTGGGCAGCTGCGACATGAAAGGCTTCTTCGCACTGGTCATCGACGCGGTCATCCCGCTGCTCGATCACGATTTCAAGCAACCGCTGCTGATCCTCGCTACCTGCGATGAGGAAAGCTCGATGTCCGGCGCCCGCGCCCTGGCCGAGGCCGGCCAGCCACTCGGACGGGCGGCGGTGATCGGCGAACCCACCGGGCTCAAGCCGATCAGAATGCACAAGGGCATCCTCATGGACCGCATCGATATCCTCGGGCGCAGTGGCCATTCGTCGGATCCGAGCCTGGGCCGCAGCGCCATGGAAGCCATGCACGCGGTGATGGGCGAATTGATGGGCCTGCGCCGCACCTGGCAGGAGCAGTACCGCAACCCGCAGTTCACAGTGCCGACGCCGACCCTGAACTTCGGCTGCATCCACGGTGGCGACAATCCCAACCGCATCTGTGGCCAGTGCGCCCTGGAGTTCGACCTGCGCCCGCTGCCGGGCATGGATGTCGAGCAGCTGCGCGCGGCGATCCGCGGCAAGATCGCGCCACTGGCCGAGCGCCACGACGTGCGTATCGACTATGCGCCGCTATTCCCCGAAGTGCCGCCGTTCGAGCAGAACGCCGACAGCGAACTGGTGCGCCTGGCAGAGCGCCTGACCGGCCACCGCGCCGAAGCGGTGGCCTTCGGCACCGAAGCGCCTTATCTTCAGCAGCTCGGTTGCCAGACCATCGTGCTAGGCCCGGGTGACATCGCCTGTGCCCACCAGCCCGGTGAATACCTTGAAATGTCACGAATCGAGCCTACCGTGCGTCTATTGCGTGACCTGATCCGGCACTATTGCCTGAGCCATTGATCTTTCCCTGAGCAGAGGAGACCGCGCGTGACCGCAAGCCTGTTCCGACGATGACTTTCGAACGTTGTGCGCCTTTTCGTTCTCCGTTCACTTATCCACAGGCCCTGTCATGCCCGATTACGTCAACTGGCTGCGTCATGCGTCTCCCTACATCAACGCCCACCGCGACTGCACCTTCGTGGTCATGCTCCCCGGTGACGGCGTCGAACACCCGAACTTCGGCAACATCGTCCACGACCTGGTGCTGCTGCACAGCCTTGGCGTGCGCCTGGTGCTGGTCCACGGCTCGCGCCCGCAGATCGAAAGCCGCCTGGCCGCCCGCGGCCTGACCCCGCACTACCATCACGGCATGCGCATCACCGACGCGGCGACGCTCGACTGCGTGATCGATGCGGTCGGCGCCCTGCGCCTGGCCATCGAGGCGCGCCTGTCGATGGACATGGCGGCCTCGCCGATGCAGGGCTCGCGCCTGCGGGTGGCATCCGGCAACCTGGTCACGGCACGGCCGATCGGCGTGCTCGAAGGGGTCGACTACCACCACACCGGCGAAGTACGCCGGGTCGACCGCAAGGGCATCAACCGCCTGCTCGACGAGCGTTCCATCGTGCTGCTGTCGCCGTTGGGCTATTCGCCGACCGGCGAGATCTTCAACCTCGCCTGCGAGGACGTGGCCACCCGCGCCGCCATCGAGCTGGGTGCCGACAAGCTGCTGCTGTTCGGCGCCGAACCGGGCCTGCTGGACGAGCGTGGCCAGCTGGTGCGCGAGCTGCGACCGCAGCAGATCGCGCCGCACCTGCAGCGCCTGGGCAGCGACTACCAGGCCGAGCTGCTGGATGCCGCCGCCGAGGCCTGCAAGGGCGGCGTGGCGCGCAGCCATATCGTCAGCTATGCCGAGGACGGTGCGCTGCTGACCGAGCTGTTCACCCGTGGCGGTGGCGGTACGCTGGTGTCCCAGGAGCAGTTCGAAGTGGTGCGCGAGGCGACCATCGAGGATGTCGGCGGTCTGCTGGAACTGATCAGCCCACTGGAAGAGCAGGGCATCCTGGTGCGTCGATCGCGCGAGGTGCTGGAGCGGGAGATCGAGCAGTTCAGCGTGGTCGAGCGCGAGGGCATGATCATCGCCTGTGCGGCGCTGTACCCGATTGCCGACTCTGAGGCCGGGGAGCTGGCGTGCCTGGCGGTGAACCCGGAGTACCGGCATGGCGGGCGTGGTGACGAACTGCTCGAGCGCATCGAGGAGCGGGCGCGCAAATTGGGGCTCAATACCCTGTTCGTGCTGACGACCCGCACCGCGCACTGGTTCCGTGAGCGCGGGTTCTCGCCCAGTGGCGTGGAACGGCTGCCGGCGGCGCGGGCGTCGCTGTACAACTACCAGCGCAATTCGAAGATCTTCGAGAAGCCGCTCTGACAGCAAATACAGCCCTTGTAGGAGCGGCCTTGTGCCGCGAAAGGGCCGCGCAGCGGCCCCGGCAATTTCAGAATTGATGCACAAATCTTGGGGGCGCTTCGCACCCCTTTCGCGGCACAAGGCCGCTCCTACACATGGATGGGTGTATCTGCGGGCCAAACAAAAACGCCGCCCTTGTGGGCGGCGTTTTCGTTTACACGGTATGCAGGTACCAGTTGTACTCGAGGTCGGAGATCGAATGCTCGAACTCCTCCAGCTCGCTCTCCTTGCACGCGACGAAGATGTCGATGTACTTCGGATCGATGTACTTGTTGAGGATCTCGCTGTCGTCCAGCTCGCGCAGGGCATCGCGCAGGTTGTTCGGCAGGCTCTGCTCCAACTGCTCGTACGAGTTGCCTTCGATTGGCTCGCCCGGTTCGATCTTATTGGTCAGACCGTGGTGCACGCCGGCCAGCACGGCCGCCATCATCAGGTACGGGTTGGCGTCGGCGCCGGCCACGCGGTGCTCGATGCGCACGGCGTCCGCCGAGCCGGTCGGCACGCGCAGGGCCACGGTGCGGTTGTCCAGGCCCCAGCTCGGTGCGTTCGGCACGTAGAACTGCGCGCCGAAACGGCGGTACGAGTTGACGTTCGGGCAGAGGAACGCCATCGAGGCGGGCAGGGTCTCGAGCACACCGCCGACAGCGTGACGTAGCGCGGCGTTCTGCTCGGGATCCTCGCTGGTGAAGATGTTGTTGCCATCCTTGTCCAGCACGGAGATGTGTACATGCAGGCCGTTGCCTGCCTGGCCCGGGTAGGGCTTGGCCATGAACGTGGTGTCCATTTCATGGTCGTAGGCGATGTTCTTGATCAGGCGCTTGAGCAGCACCGCGTAGTCACAGGCCTTGAGCGGGTCGGCGACGTGGTGCAGGTTGACTTCGAACTGCGCCGGGGCGCTTTCCTTGACGATCGCGTCGGCCGGGATGCCTTGCTCCTTCGCACCTTCGAGGATGTCCTGCAGGCAGTCGGCGTATTCGTCGAGGTCGTCGATCAGGTAGACCTGGGTCGACTGCGGGCGCTTGCCCGAGATCGGCGAGCGCGGCGGCTGCGGACGGCCGTTCACGTTCTCCTGGTCGATCAGGTAGAACTCCAGCTCGAACGCGGCGCAGATGGTCAGGCCCATCTCGGTGAACTTGCTCACCACCTGGCGCAGTACTTCGCGCGGGTCGGCGAAGAAGGGTTCGCCTTCGAGTTCGTGCATGGTCATCAGCAGCTGCGCGGTCGGGCGCTTCTGCCAGGGTTCGTTGGAGAGGGTGCCGGGGATGGGGTAGCAGATGCGGTCGGCATCGCCGATGTCCAGGCCAAGGCCGGTGCTTTCGACGGTCGAACCGTTGATATCCAGGGCGAAGAGGGAGGCAGGCAGGTTGATGCCTTTCTCGTAAACCTTGTGGAGGCTGGTGCGCTCGATGCGCTTGCCACGCACCACACCATTCATATCTGCAATCAGAAGGTCAACGTAGAGAACCTCAGGATGTTCCTTAAGGAACGCGTTCGCTTCGTTAAGCTGAACGGCACGCGGGGGTACCGACATGATGCAACACCTTTGTTGTTAAAAATATCAATCAAGGGGGGCTTGCAACCCCAGTCAATCGGAAAGACCAGGTGAAGTCAAGCCAAGCCCATGATGCCCTTAAATGGCACATCTACGGCAGATTTGCTGCATATCGGGGCGTGCCATTATCCGCTATTTTCGCCCTGAAAGGTTATCCCGAGCGGGGCGTGTTTTATTTTTTACGGAGAGGTTGTGTAAAAAAATGAACGAGGATAAGCTCGGTCACAACCCAGAACACAATAATACGAGGGTCACATGGTCCGCTTGCCGAGACCTGTCAGCGCCGCATGCACGGTGCGTTCAGGTACATCTCCCGGTTGCCGTCCGGTCATCGCACGCCTGCATCGAAAGGGCGCCGCGCTGGCCGCAATAATTGACGGTTCGCGTAAAAAAGCCATACCTCGTAACGCTTTACCGCAACGCCTCCTTTCTTTCTGCCCTTCGCTTTCTGTCCGGACGCGCCACCATGGCGTGCCTCCACTGTCGTCCTGCGCGAGGGTTTTTGCTTTAGCCATGCACAGCATCCAGAATCAAGGCGCGGGCCTTTCCAGGCCCCTCGGCGCCCTGCGCGCCGACTTTGCCCGACGCCTGGCGTCAGTGGCCGCCGGTTGCCTTCAACCGCGCCACATTACCTCCTGAGGTATTTATGAGTCACAACCTCGACCAGCTCACTGATTGGTTGAAAGAGCACAAGATCACCGAAGTGGAATGCCTGATCAGCGACCTGACCGGCATCACCCGCGGCAAGATCTCGCCCACCAACAAGTTCATCGCCGAGAAGGGCATGCGTCTGCCCGAAAGCGTGCTGCTGCAGACCGTGACCGGCGACTACGTCGACGATGACATCTATTACGAACTGCTCGACCCGGCCGACATCGACATGATCTGCCGCCCCGACGAGAACGCGGTGTTTCTCGTGCCATGGGCCATCGAACCGACCGCCCAGGTGATCCACGACACCTACGACAAGAAGGGCAATCCGGTCGAGCTGTCGCCGCGCAACGTGCTGAAGAAGGTCCTGAAACTCTACGCCGACAAGGGCTGGCAGCCGATCGTCGCGCCCGAGATGGAGTTCTACCTCACCAAGCGTAGCGAAGACCCGGACTTTCCGCTGCAGCCGCCGGTGGGCCGTTCCGGCCGTCCGGAAACCGGGCGGCAGTCGTTCTCCATCGAGGCGGCCAACGAATTCGACCCGCTGTTCGAGGATGTCTACGACTGGTGCGAACTGCAGCAGCTGGACCTCGATACGCTGATCCACGAGGACGGCACCGCGCAGATGGAAATCAACTTCCGTCACGGCGACGCCCTGCACCTGGCCGACCAGATCCTGGTGTTCAAGCGCACCATGCGCGAGGCCGCGCTCAAGCACAACGTGGCCGCCACCTTCATGGCCAAGCCCATGACCGGCGAGCCGGGCAGCGCGATGCACCTGCACCAGAGCGTGGTCGACGTGGCCACCGGCAAGAACATCTTCTCCAACGCCGACGGCAGCATGAGCGAGCTGTTCCTGCACCATATCGGCGGCCTGCAGAAGTTCATCCCCGAGGCGCTGCCGCTGTTCGCCCCCAACGTCAACTCGTTCCGCCGCTTCCTGCCCGACACCTCGGCGCCGGTGAACGTCGAGTGGGGCGAAGAGAACCGTACCGTCGGCCTGCGCGTGCCGGATGCCGGCCCGCAGAACCGCCGGGTCGAGAACCGCCTGCCGGGCGCCGACGCCAACCCCTACCTTGCCATCGCCGCGAGCCTGCTGTGCGGCTATATCGGCATGGTCGAAGGCATCGAGGCCAGCGCGCCGGTGCAGGGCCGGGGCTACGAGCGGCGCAACCTGCGCCTGCCGCTGACCATCGAGGATGCCCTCGAGCGCATGGAGAACAGCCGCGCGCTGGTGCAGTACCTGGGTAAGAAATTCATCACCGGCTACGTCGCCACCAAGCGCGCCGAGCATGAGAACTTCAAGCGCGTCATCAGCTCCTGGGAGCGTGAGTTCCTGCTGTTTGCTGTGTGATCAACCCTGAGGCCGCCTGCGGGCGGCCACCGGAAAATGGAGAGGCACATGAGCGTCAACAACCCGCAAACCCGTGAATGGCAAACCCTGAGCGGCGAGCACCACCTTGCACCTTTCAGTGACTACAAGCAGCTGAAGGAGAAGGGGCCGCGCATCATCACCAAGGCGCAGGGCGTGCATTTGTGGGACAGCGAGGGGCACAAGATCCTCGACGGCATGGCCGGCCTGTGGTGTGTGGCGGTCGGCTATGGCCGCGAAGAGCTGGTGCAGGCGGCAGAAAAGCAGATGCGCGAACTGCCGTACTACAACCTGTTCTTCCAGACCGCCCACCCGCCGGCGCTGGAGCTGGCCAAGGCGATCACCGACGTGGCGCCCGAGGGCATGACCCATGTGTTCTTCACCGGTTCCGGTTCCGAGGGCAACGACACCGTGCTGCGCATGGTCCGCCACTACTGGGCGCTGAAGGGCAAACCGCACAAGCAGACCATCATCGGCCGCATCAACGGCTACCACGGCTCCACCTTTGCGGGTGCGTGCCTGGGCGGCATGAGCGGCATGCACGAGCAGGGCGGCCTGCCGATTCCGGGCATCGTGCATATCCCGCAGCCGTACTGGTTCGGCGAGGGGGGCGACATGACCCCGGACGAATTCGGCGTGTGGGCGGCCGAGCAGCTGGAGAAGAAGATTCTCGAAGTCGGCGAGGACAACGTCGCCGCCTTCATCGCCGAGCCGATCCAGGGCGCCGGCGGGGTGATCATTCCGCCTGAGACCTACTGGCCGAAGATCAAGGAGATCCTCGCCAAGTACGACATCCTGTTCGTTGCCGACGAAGTGATCTGCGGTTTCGGCCGCACCGGCGAGTGGTTCGGCTCCGACTACTACGACCTTGCGCCCGACCTGATGACCATCGCCAAGGGCCTGACCTCCGGTTACATCCCCATGGGCGGTGTGATCGTGCGTGACACAGTGGCCAAGGTGATCAGTGAAGGTGGCGACTTCAACCACGGCTTCACCTACTCCGGCCACCCGGTGGCGGCGGCGGTGGGCCTGGAAAACCTGCGCATCCTGCGTGACGAGAAGATTGTCGAGCGTGCCCGCAACGAAACGGCACCGTATTTGCAAAAACGACTGCGTGAGCTGCAGGACCACCCGCTGGTGGGCGAGGTACGCGGCCTGGGCCTGCTCGGCGCGATCGAGCTGGTCAAGGACAAGGCCACCCGCAGCCGCTACGAGGGCAAGGGCGTCGGCATGATCTGCCGCACCCACTGCTTCGAGAACGGCCTGGTGATGCGCGCGGTGGGCGACACCATGATCATCGCGCCACCGCTGGTGATCAGCCGCGAAGAGATCGACGAACTGGTGGAAAAGGCGCGCAAGTGCCTGGATCTGACCTACGAGGCGGTCAAATGACAGTCTGCTAGGCTGGCGAGGTGACATTAATGTCGTTGCAAGGCCCTGCTTCTGTTGAAACAGCGCCTTGTAACTTGCCAGACTAACGGCTGTTTAGTCGCCCAACGCGCGTCCCGTGGTACCTGGCTGCTGAACAGATGGCTTGATAATAAATTCTGGAGCATTACGCATGAAGAAATTGGGCAAGACGCTGCTGGCCGCCGCCCTGATGGGTGCCATGGCCACCGCTGTTCAGGCTGACGACAAGGTGCTGCACGTCTATAACTGGTCGGACTACATCGCCCCGGACACCGTGGCCAACTTCGAGAAGCAGACCGGCATCAAGGTGGTCTACGACGTCTTCGACAGCAACGAGACCCTCGAAGCCAAACTGTTGGCGGGCAAGTCGGGCTACGACATCGTCGTGCCGTCCAACAACTTCCTGGCCAAGCAGATCAAGGCGGGCGTCTACCAGGAACTGGACCGCTCCAAGCTGCCCAACTGGAAGAACCTCGACCCGGCGCTGCTCAAGGCCGTGGGTGATGCCAGCGACCCGGGCAACAAGTTCGCCTTCCCGTACATGTGGGGCTCCATCGGCATTGGCTACAACCCGGAGAAGGTCAAGGCCGCGCTGGGCGTGGACAAGATCGACTCGTGGGATGCCGTGTTCAAGCCCGAGAACATCGCCAAGCTCAAGAGCTGTGGCGTGAGCTTCCTCGATGCCCCGACCGAAATGCTCCCGGCCGCGCTGCACTACCTGGGCCTGCCGAGCGACAGCACCAAGAAGGAAGACCTGAAGGCAGCGGAAGACTTGTTCCTGAAGATCCGTCCTTCGATCACCTACTTCCACTCCTCCAAGTACATCTCGGACCTGGCCAACGGCAACATCTGCGTGGCCGTGGGTTACTCGGGTGACCTGGAGCAGTCCAAGGCCCGTGCCCATGAAGCCGGCGACAAGGTCAAGCTGAGCTACACCATTCCGAAGGAAGGTGCCGGTACCTTCTACGACATGGTCGCCATTCCGAAGGATGCCGAGAACGTCGAAGCCGCCTACAAGTTCATGGACTTCCTGCTGCAGCCGGAAGTGATGGCGGGCATCACCAACGCCGTGCGCTTCCCGAACGGCAACAAGGCCGCCACCCCGCTGGTGGACAAAGAGATCACCAGCGATCCGGCGATCTACCCGTCCGATGAAGTGAAGGCCAAGCTGTACGCCATCAAGGCACCGGAGAAGACCGCCCAGCGCGAGATCACCCGCAGCTGGACCAAGATCAAGTCGGGCAAGTAAGCCTGATGCAAGGCCCTCTGGGCCGGGGTTTCCCGGCCCGGAGGCAGGTAAAGGCAAATAAGTTTGCGGCATCCACGCCGTGAAGGTAAGTTGCGCGCCGGTTTTGCGTGTGCGGCCGAGTTTTTCCGCCACTTGAGGCACTGATTGTGAGGACCACCCACTTGTCTATTTCTGTTTTTCGCAAGGCCTTGATGGCTGGAGCGGGTCTGACGCTGGCTTGCAGCGTCCAAGCGGCGCCCACGGTGCACATCTACAACTGGTCCGACTACGTTGGCCCGAATACCCTCGCTGATTTCCAGAAGGAAACCGGCATCACCCCGAAATACGACGTCTTCGACAGCAACGAGACGCTGGAAGGCAAGTTGCTGGCCGGGCGCACCGGCTATGACGTGGTCGTGCCCTCCAACCATTTCCTCGGCAAGCAGATCAAGGCGGGCGCGTTCCAGAAGCTCGACCGTGATTTGCTGCCCAACTACGCGAACCTCGACCCGGCGCTGATGAAGCGTCTGGAGAAGAACGATCCGGGCAACCAGTACGCCGTCCCCTACCTGTGGGGCACCAATGGCATCGGCTACAACGTCGAGAAGGTCAAGGCGGCGCTGGGCACCGACAAGATCGACTCCTGGGCGGTGCTGTTCGAACCCGAGAACATGAAGAAGCTCAGCAAATGCGGCGTGGCCTTCCTCGACTCGGCCGACGAGATGCTCCCTGCGGTGCTCAACTACATGGGGCTGGACCCGAACAGCAGCAACCCCAAGGACTACCAGAAGGCGGAAGAGAAACTGCTGGCCGTGCGCCCGTACGTGACCTACTTCCACTCCTCGAAGTACATCACCGATCTCGCCAACGGCGACATCTGCGTGGCCGCCGGCTTCTCCGGCGACATTTTCCAGGCCAAGGCCCGCGCCATCGAGGCGAAAAAGGGCGTGAAGCTGGCCTACGCCATTCCCAAGGAAGGCGGCAACCTCTGGTTCGACGTGCTGGCGATTCCCAAGGACGCCAGCAACGTCAAGGAGGCCCACGCCTTCATCAACTATTTGCTGAAGCCTGAGGTGATCGCCCAGGTCAGTGATTACGTCGGTTACGCCAACCCGAACCCCAAGGCTGGCGACCTGATGGACCAGGCCGTGAGGACTGACGCCGCGGTTTACCCACCGCAGGAAGTGCTGGACAAGATGTTCGTCAACGCCGAGTTGCCACCCAAGGTGCAACGTTTGATGACCCGCAGCTGGACCAAGGTCAAGTCGGGCAAGTAACAATCCAGGCCCGCCAGCGCAGCGGCGGGCACATAAATCTTGTTGGGAGTTTCACTCATGGCAGTTGCCTCCGGTGCCTATAAGAAAGCCCTCGAGGGTGGCCAGCAACCCAAGCAGGTGCTGGTCAAGATCGACCGGGTCACGAAAAAATTCGACGAAACGGTAGCCGTGGACGATGTGTCCCTGGAAATCCGCAAGGGTGAGATCTTCGCCCTGCTGGGCGGCTCCGGGTCCGGCAAATCGACCTTGCTGCGCATGCTGGCCGGCTTCGAGCGTCCGACCGAAGGGCGGATCTTCCTCGATGGCGTCGACATCACCGACATGCCGCCCTACGAGCGGCCGATCAACATGATGTTCCAGTCCTACGCACTGTTCCCGCACATGACCGTGGCGCAGAACATCGCCTTCGGCCTGCAGCAGGACAAGATGCCCAAGGCCGAGATCGACGCCCGCGTGGCCGAGATGCTCAAGCTGGTGCACATGACCCAGTACGCCAAGCGCAAGCCGCACCAGCTGTCCGGTGGCCAGCGTCAGCGCGTGGCCCTGGCCCGCTCGCTGGCCAAGCGTCCGAAACTGCTGCTGCTCGACGAGCCGATGGGCGCGCTGGACAAGAAACTGCGCTCGCAGATGCAGCTGGAACTGGTGGAGATCATCGAGCGCGTGGGCGTGACCTGCGTGATGGTGACCCACGACCAGGAAGAGGCCATGACCATGGCCCAGCGCATCGCCATCATGCACCTGGGCTGGATTGCCCAGATCGGCAGCCCGATCGACGTCTATGAAACCCCGACCAGCCGTCTGGTCTGCGAGTTCATCGGCAACGTCAACCTGTTCGAGGGCGAGGTGGTCGACGACGCCGAAGGCCACGCGATCATTGCCAGCCCGGAACTGGAGCGCAAGATCTACGTCGGCCACGGCGTCACCACCTCGGTCGAGGACAAGCACATCACCTACGCCCTGCGTCCGGAGAAGCTGCTGGTCACCACCGAGCAGCCGACCTGCGAGCACAACTGGTCGCGCGGCAAGGTCCACGACATCGCCTACCTCGGCGGCCACTCGGTGTTCCACGTCGAACTGCCTGGCGGCAAGATCGTCCAGTCGTTCGTCGCCAACGCCGAGCGCCAGGGCACCCGTCCGACCTGGGATGACGAAGTCTACGTGTGGTGGGAAGACGACAGCGGCGTGGTACTGCGCTCATGAAACCACGAAAGCTCAAACGAGCCCTCCAGCGCTTGATCCCCGAAGGGCGGCACATGGTGATCGGCGTGCCGTTCATCTGGCTGTTCCTGTTCTTCATGCTGCCGTTCTTCATCGTCCTGAAGATCAGCTTCGCCGAAGCCGATGTGGCGATCCCGCCGTACACCGAGATCTACACCTATCTCGAAGGCAAGGTGCAGCTGGTGCTGAACCTGGCCAACTACGGCCTGCTCACCGAGGACGAGCTGTACATCGCGGCCTACCTCGGCTCGTTGAAGGTGGCCTTCTTCAGCACTTTGCTGTGCCTGCTGATCGGCTATCCGATGGCCTACGCCATCTCCAAGGCCAAGAAGGAGTCGCAGACCGTCCTGCTGCTGCTGATCATGATGCCAACCTGGACCGCGATCCTGATCCGCGTCTATGCCTGGATGGGCATTCTCAGCAACAACGGGCTGCTCAACAGCTTCCTGCTGTGGCTGGGCCTGATCGACCAGCCGCTGCAGATCCTCAACACCAACCTGGCGGTGTATATCGGCGTGGTCTATTCGTACCTGCCGTTCATGATCCTGCCGTTGTACGCCAACCTGGTGAAGCACGACGAGAGCCTGCTCGAAGCCGCATCGGACCTGGGTTCGAGCACTTTCAACAGCTTCTGGAAGATCACCGTGCCGCTGTCGAAGAACGGCATCATCGCCGGCTGCATGCTGGTGTTCATCCCGGTGGTGGGCGAGTTCGTGATTCCTGAACTGCTCGGCGGCCCGGAAACCCTGATGATCGGTAAAGTGCTGTGGCAGGAGTTCTTCAACAACCGCGACTGGCCGGTGGCGTCCGCCCTGGCGGTGGTGATGCTGGCGATCCTGATCGTGCCGATCCTGCTGTTCAACCGTAGCCAGGCCAAAGAGATGGAGGGCCGCGCATGAAACGCTTCAGTTTCTCCAAGCTGATGCTGGTGCTCGGCTTGCTGTTCATCTACCTGCCGATGCTGATCCTGGTGATCTACTCGTTCAACGCCTCGAAACTGGTGACGGTCTGGGGCGGCTGGTCGGTGAAGTGGTACGTCGGCCTGCTCGACAACACCCAGCTGATGGGTTCGGTGATGCGCTCGCTGGAGATCGCCTGCTACACGGCGGTCGCCGCCGTGGCGCTGGGCACCCTGGCGGCCTTTGTGCTGACCCGGGTCACCCGCTTCAAGGGCCGCACCCTGTTCGGTGGCCTGGTCACCGCGCCGCTGGTGATGCCCGAGGTGATCACCGGTCTGTCGCTGCTGCTGCTGTTCGTGGCCATGGCGCAGATGATCGGCTGGCCCCAGGAGCGTGGCATCGTCACCATCTGGATCGCTCACACCACGTTCTGCGCCGCCTATGTGGCGGTGGTGGTGTCGGCGCGCCTGCGCGAGCTGGACCTGTCCATCGAAGAGGCGGCCATGGACCTGGGCGCCAAGCCGTGGAAGGTGTTCTTCCTGATCACCATCCCGATGATCGCGCCGTCGCTGGCGGCGGGCGGCATGATGTCGTTCGCCCTGTCGCTGGATGACCTGGTGTTGGCCAGCTTCGTCTCCGGCCCGGGCTCGACCACCCTGCCGATGGAAGTGTTCTCGGCCGTGCGCCTTGGCGTGAAGCCGGAGATCAACGCCGTGGCCAGCCTGATCCTGCTGTCGGTGTCGCTGGTGACCTTCCTGGTCTGGTACTTCAGCCGCCAGGCCGAAGAGCGTCGCCGTCGGGCGATCCAGCAGGCCATCGAAGAGGGCGCCGCGGCGAACGTCTCGCAGCCGCAGGTCCGTCGTCCGGCCCAGGCCACCGCGCAGGCCTGACACCTTCGCGGGTAAACCCGCTCCCACAGGTACTGAGGTACATACCTTACCTGTGGGAGCGGGCTTGCCCGCGAATGCCCCGCCGCAATATTAAAGCCAGACCGCATCCCAATGCGGGTACTCCCTGACACTCCTGGCCAGCCCCGCCCGCAGTGGATTGGCAACGATGTACCTGGCGATATTTCGAACATCCTCCTCTTTGCGCAAAGCTCGATCCTGATAACCAGGTTGCCAGATCGGATTGCATGGCACGCCAGCCTTGCGCAAAGCGAGCCCAGAACGTGACTTGAAGCGGCGCATCAGTGTTTGCAGCGTTACTGACTTCAGTTCGATCAACCAGTGCACATGATCAGGCATCACAACCCACGCCAATGACTTGCACGCCTGTTCGCGATCGGACAAGCGCAGTTGCTGCACTATGAGCCGGGCATTGCGAAGGCTCAGAAAATGCGGCTCGCGTTGGTGTGTGATCGTGGTGAGCAGGTAAAACCGGCCAGGTTCGGAAACGCGGCCGCGTCGCAGCAGGTTGGATTGAGCCCGGATCATGTCAGTCGTCCTTGAAAATCACCTGCTCAAAAGTAGCTGTAAAGGCAGGTTTCGCAGATCGTTCATGGTTTCCAGATGTGGCAGAGATGAGGGTACATCTGTGCCGGCCTCTTCGCGGGCAAGCCCGCTCCCACAGGAAACGAGGTAAACACGACACCTGTGGGAGCGGGCCCGCGAAGAGGCCTGTCCAGCCAGCACAAGTTCCAGCCCAGTACCCTTTTCCAATCCCTGATCTACGCTAACAGTCGCATCCCACGAATCATCTGCGCGCAAGCAAGGAGCCCGAATGACGTTGACACGTCCATCGTCGGTCGTTTGCCTGGGGCTGCTGTTCATGCTTTCGGGCTGTGGCAAGGAGGAGACCGCCCCGGTATTGCCCCGGGTCGCGGTGCAACAGGTGCAGCCTACCGACTTCGCCGCCCGGGTCACCTTGACCGGTGACGTGCAGGCGCGGGTGCAGACCGACCTTTCGTTCCGCGTGGGCGGCAAGATCATCGCCCGTGGCGTCGATGTCGGCGACCACGTCAAGGCCAACCAGGTGCTGGCGCGCCTGGATCCGAAGGACCTGCAGAACAACGTCGACTCGGCCAAGGCCGAGGTGTTCGCCGAGCAGGCGCGGGTCACCCAGACCAGCGCCGCGTTCGTGCGCCAGCAGAAGCTCCTGCCCAAGGGCTACACCAGCCAGAGTGAGTACGATTCCGCCGAAGCCGCGCTGCGCAGCAGCCAGAGTGCGCTCAAGGCCGCCCAGGCGCAGCTGGCCAACGCCAATGAGCAGTTGAGCTACACGGCGCTGGTGTCCGAAGCCGACGGGGTGATCACCGCGCGCCAGGCCGAGGTTGGCCAGGTGGTGCAGGCGACCATGCCGATCTTCAGCCTGGCGGTCGATGGCGACCGTGACGCAGTGTTCAATGTCTACGAATCGCTGCTGGTGAAATCCCCCAGCGACGAGGGCGTCGTCGTCAGCCTGCTGGACAACCCGGCGATCAAGGCCGAAGGCCGGGTCCGCGAGATCACCCCGACGGTGTCCGCCGAGAGCGGCACGGTGCAGGTCAAGGTCGCGCTGCGCAACGTGCCGGCCGGCATGCAGTTGGGCTCACCGGTCACGGCCACCGGCAACACCCAGGGCCGGCCGAGCATCGAGCTGCCTTGGGCAGCCTTGACCAAGGCGCTGAAGGAACCGGCGGTGTGGGTGGTGGGCGAGGGCGACAAGGTCGAATTGCGCAAGGTCCAGGTGGCGCGCTACCTCACCGGCAAGGTGGTGATCGCTGACGGTATCAAGGGCGGCGAGACCGTGGTGGTAGGCGGTGGGCAGCTGCTGCACCCGGGCATGCAGGTCGAGAAGGTCAGCGCCAAGGATGGAGGGGCTGCACCATGAAACGTCAGTTGCTGATACTGTCGGCCAGCCTGATGCTGGGTGCCTGCGGGGGCGATGAAGCGCCGCCTGAAGCGATACGCCCAGTGCTGTCGACGCTGGTCGAGCCGCAGGTACAGTCGCAGCTGGGCCGCTTTGCTGGCGCCATCCAGGCCCGCTACGAAAGCACCCTGGGGTTTCGGGTGTCCGGACGCATTGCCCGGCGCTGGCTGGATGTCGGCGCCCGGGTAAGCCCTGGCGACACCCTGGCCACCCTCGACCCGACCGACCAGCAGAACCAGTTGCGCGCCGCCGAAGGCGACCTGGCCAAGGTCCAGGCGCAATGGATCAATGCCCAGGCCAATGCCCGCCGCCAGCAGCAGCTATACGACCGTGGTGTTGGCGCCCAGGCCCAGCTGGACATCGCCCAGACCGACCTGAAAACCACCGGCGCCGCGCTGGAACAGGCACGTTCGGCGGTCAGCCAGGCCCGCGACCAGCTCGGCTACAGCACCCTGCGCAGTGATCATGCGGCGGTGGTCACCGCCTGGCAGGCCGAGGCGGGGCAGACCGTCAGCGCCGGTCAGGCCGTGGTCACCCTGGCCCGTCCGGACGTCAAGGAGGCGGTGATCGACCTGCCGATTCCGCTCGCCGAACAGTTGAACAAGGACCTCACTTTTACCGTCGCTTCGCAGCTCGACCCGAGCATCAATACCACCGCCACGCTGCGCGAGCTCGAGCCACAGGCTGACGCCACCACCCGTACCCGTCGTGCCCGATTGACCCTGACCAGCACGCCCGATGCCTTCCACTTGGGCACCGCGGTCAGCGTCACCCTGACCTCGGCGGTGAGCCCGCGCAGCGAGTTGCCGCTGACCGCGCTGCTTGAGCGTGATGGCAAGACCCAGGTGTGGGTGGTCGATCCGCAGCAGAAAACCGTGGCCACCCGCGAGGTCGCGTTGATCGAGCGAACCGCCGACAGCATCGTCCTGGCCTCCGGCGTGCAGCCCGGCGAGCGGGTGGTGACGGCCGGTGTGAACAGCCTCAAGCCCGGCCAGAAGGTCACCTTCGACGAGGACGCGCAATGAAAGGAAGCTTCAACCTCTCGGAGTGGGCGCTGAAGCACCAGTCCTTCGTCTGGTACCTGATGTTCGTCGGTCTGCTGATGGGGATCTTCTCCTACTTCAACCTCGGCCGTGAGGAAGACCCGTCCTTCACCATCAAGACCATGGTCATCCAGACCCGTTGGCCCGGCGCCACGCAGGACGAGACCCTGTACCAGGTCACCGACCGCATCGAGAAGAAGCTCGAGGAACTGGACTCGCTCGACTACGTGAAAAGCTACACCCGCCCGGGCGAGTCCACCGTCTACGTCTACCTGCGCGACACCACCAAGGCCAAGGACATTCCCGAGATCTGGTACCAGGTGCGCAAGAAGATCCAGGATATCCGCGGGCAGTTCCCTGCGGGCATCCAGGGGCCGGGCTTCAATGACGAGTTCGGCGACGTGTTCGGCTCGATCTACGCCTTCACCGCCGACGGCCTCACGCTGCGCCAGTTGCGCGACTATGTGGAAGTGGCGCGGGCCGAAGTACGCGAAGTGCCCAACATCGGCAAGGTCGAGCTGATCGGCACACAAGATGAAGTGCTTTACCTGAAATTCTCCACCCGCAAGCTGGCTTCGCTGGGCATCGACCAGCGCCAGGCCATGCAGGCCCTGCAGCAGCAGAACGCGGTGACCCCGGCCGGGGTGATCGAGGCGGGGCCCGAGCGCATCTCGGTGCGCACCACCGGGCAGTTCGCTTCGGAGAAAGACCTGGAAACGGTGAACCTGCGCATCAACGACCGCTTCTTCCGCCTGGCCGACATCGCCGATATCGAGCGCGGCTATGTCGACCCGCCGTCGCCGATGTTCCGTTTCAATGGCCAGACCGCCATTGGCCTGGCGATCGGCATGAAGGCCGGTGCCAACATCGAGGTGTTCGGCGCGGCCCTGAAGGCGCGGATGGACAGCATCGTCCGCGACCTGCCGGTGGGCGTGGGCGTGCACAACGTGTCCGACCAGGCGGTGGTGGTCAAGCAGGCGGTCGGTGGCTTCACCAGCGCGCTGTTCGAGGCGGTGGTGATCGTGCTGGCGGTGAGCTTCGTCAGCCTGGGTATTCGCGCGGGGCTGGTGGTGGCTTGCTCGATTCCGCTGGTGCTGGCGATGGTCTTCGTATTCATGGAGTACAGCGACATCACCATGCAGCGGATCTCACTCGGTGCGCTGATCATCGCTCTGGGGCTGCTGGTGGACGACGCGATGATCACCGTCGAGGTGATGGTCACGCGCCTGGAGATGGGCGAGACCAAGGAGCAGGCGGCCACCTTCGCCTACACCTCGACTGCATTCCCCATGCTTACCGGTACGCTGGTGACGGTGGCCGGTTTTGTGCCGATCGGCCTCAACGCCAGCTCCGCCGGCGAGTACACCTACACGCTGTTCGCGGTGATCGCCGTGGCCTTGCTGGTGTCCTGGGTGGTGGCGGTGTTCTTCGCCCCCGTGCTGGGCGTGCACATTCTCAGCAGCAGCAAGCTCAAACCCCACGAGGCCGAGCCCGGGCGTGTCGGCCGGGCGTTCGAGGGCGGGCTGCTATGGTGCATGCGCCACCGCTGGTTGACCATCATCGGCACGGTGCTGCTGTTCGCCCTGTCGATCTTCAGCATGCGCTTCGTGCAGAACCAGTTCTTCCCGTCGTCGGACCGGCCGGAAATCCTCGTCGACCTCAACCTGCCGCAGAACGCCTCGATCGAGGAGACGCGCAAGGTCGTCGACCGCCTGGAGGCCAAGATCAAGGACGACCCGGACCTGGTGCGCTGGAGCACCTACATCGGCCAGGGCGCGATCCGCTTCTACCTGCCCCTCGACCAGCAATTGCAGAACCCGTACTACGCCCAGCTGGTGATCGTCAGCAAGGGCTTCGAGGAGCGCGCGGGCATGATGGAGCGCCTGCAGAAATTGCTGCACGAGGAGTTCGTCGGTGTCGGCACCAACGTCCAGTCGCTGGAGATGGGCCCGCCGGTGGGGCGGCCGATCCAGTACCGGGTCAGTGGCAAGGATATCGACCAGGTGCGCAAGCATGCGATCGACCTGGCGACCCTGCTCGACAGCAACAAGCACATCGGCGAGATGATCTACGACTGGAACGAGCCCGGTAAGGTGCTGCGCATCGAGATCGCCCAGGACAAGGCGCGCCAGCTGGGGCTGTCGTCCGAGGACGTGGCCAATGTGATGAACAGCATCGTCAGTGGCGTGCAGGTCACCCAGGTCAACGACAACATCTACCTGGTCAATGTGGTGGCCCGCGCCGAGGACAGCGAGCGCGGCTCGCCGGATACCTTGCAGAACCTGCAGATCGTCACGCCCAGCGGCACCTCGATTCCGCTGTTGGCCTTCGCCACCGTGCGCTACGAGCAAGAGCAGCCACTGGTCTGGCGTCGCGACCGCAAACCCACCATCACCATCAAGGCTTCCGTGGTCGGTGACATCCAGCCCACCGACCTGGTGGCCGAGCTCAAACCGGATATCGACGCGTTTGCCAGCAAGCTGCCGGTCGGCTACGAAGTGGCCACGGGCGGTACGGTGGAAGAGAGCGCCAAGGCCCAGGGGCCGATCGCCGCCGTGATCCCGCTGATGCTGTTCCTGATGGCGACCTTCCTGATGATCCAGCTGCACAGCGTGCAGAAGCTGTTCCTGGTAGTCAGTGTCGCGCCACTGGGGCTGATTGGCGTGGTGCTGGCGCTGGTGCCCACGGGCACGCCGATGGGCTTCGTGGCGATCCTCGGGATCCTCGCCCTGGCCGGGATCATCATCCGCAACTCGGTGATCCTGGTGACCCAGATCGACGAGTTCGAGGAGCAGGGCTATTCGCCGTGGGACGCGGTGGTGGAGGCGACCAACCACCGGCGGCGGCCGATCTTGCTGACGGCGGCGGCGGCGAGCCTGGGCATGATCCCGATCGCCCGGGAAGTGTTCTGGGGGCCGATGGCCTACGCCATGATCGGCGGCATCATCAGTGCAACGCTGCTGACGCTGCTGTTCCTGCCGGCGCTGTATGTGGCCTGGTACAAGATTCGTGAGCCCGAGGACAAAACCCCGCGACCACATTGACCCCTGTAGGAGCGGCCTTGTGCCGCGATGGGCTGCGCAGCGGCCCCAGGTTGTGGGCATCCTGCAGAATTCTCGGGGCTGCTGCGCAGCCCATCGCGGCGCAAGGCCGCTCCTACAGGGTACCTACCTAAAGTTGGTTATATAAACATTCTTAAACAGTATTTTTAAGAATATCCGCGCCTCACTAGTATTGCCTTCAAGCCAGGCGCAAATCCCCTTCAAACCTCTGCCCGGCACCCTTACTCACAGGAGAACGAGCATGAGTGCATCTCTGCGCAGCATCGACGGTCAGGACGAAGCCACCATTCTGCGTGAAATCCAGAGCGCACTGCGCGACCTGCGCTTCGGCGCGGTGGAGATCACCGTGCACAACGCCCAGGTAGTGCAGATCGAACGCAAGGAGAAGTTCCGCCTGCAGCAGCCCGGCAACAAGTCCGGCTGACACCGCATCACTTCAAAAACTAGAAAAATGCCAATCGGGAGCTTCACCATGTCCATCCGCCGTTATGCGCTTGCCGCCCTGGCCAGTGCCGTTTTTGCCGGTTCCGCGATCGCCAAGGACTACGAACTGCTGAACGTGTCCTATGACCCGACCCGCGAGCTTTACCAGCAGTACAACGCCGAGTTCATCAAGCACTGGCAAGCCGCTCACCCGGGCGACAAGGTGAAGATCCAGCAGTCCCACGGTGGTTCGGGCAAGCAGGGGCGCGCTGTCATCGACGGCCTGCGCGCCGACGTGGTGACCCTGGCCCTGGCCGGCGACATCGACGAGATCGCCAAGCTCGGCAAGACCCTGCCGGAGGACTGGCAGAAGCGCCTGCCGGACGCCAGCACGCCGTATACCTCGACCATCGTGTTCCTGGTGCGCAAGGGCAACCCGAAAGGCATCAAGGACTGGGGCGACCTGATCAAGAAGGACGTCTCGGTCATTACCCCCAACCCGAAAACCTCCGGCGGCGCCCGCTGGAACTTCCTCGCCGCCTGGGCCTACGGCCTGAAGACCGGCGGCAATGAAGACAAGGCCAAGGCCTATGTGCAGGAGCTGTTCAAGCACGTGCCAGTGCTCGATACCGGCGCCCGTGGCTCGACCATCACCTTCGTCAACAACGGCCAGGGCGATGTGCTGCTGGCCTGGGAAAACGAGGCCTTCCTGGCGTTGAAGGAAGACGGCGGCGCCGACAAGTTCGAGATCGTCGTGCCTTCGCTGTCGATCCTGGCCGAGCCACCGGTGGCGGTGGTCGACAAGAACGCCGAGAAGAAGGGCAACGAGAAGATCGCCGAGGAGTACCTCAAGCACCTGTACAGCCCGGCTGGCCAGAAGATCGCGGCGCAGAACTTCTACCGTCCGCGTGACGCCAAGGTCGCCGCCGAATTCGGCCAGCAGTTCCCGAAACTGGACCTGGTGACCATCGACAAGGACTTCGGTGGCTGGAAGACTGCGCAGCCGAAGTTCTTCAATGATGGCGGTGTGTTCGACCAGATTTATCAGGCACAGTGATCGGCAATGGAAAGAGCGGGGGCCGCTTTGCGGCCCTTTCGCGACACAAGGCCGCTCCTACAGAAAAGCGCGATCCCCTGTAGGAGCGGCCTTGTGTCGCGATGGGCTGCAAAGCAGCCCCAGGATTTCAGAAGCTAGCACCAGCCCGGGAGCCTTTCCGGGCTTCGTGCGTTCAACCAGGGACCTTTATGTCACGTCGCATTTCCCCCGTCATACCCGGCTTCGGGCTGACGCTGGGCTACACCTTGGTGTACCTCAGCCTGATCGTGCTGATACCGCTGGCCGCCATGTTCGTGCATGCCGCGCAGCTCACCTGGGAGCAGTTCTGGAACATCATCAGCGCGCCACGGGTGCTGGCCGCGCTGAAACTGAGTTTCGGCACCGCCCTGTTCGCCGCCATCATCAACGGTGTGATCGGCACCCTGCTGGCCTGGGTGCTGGTGCGCTACACCTTCCCAGGGCGCAAGATCATCGACGCGATGATCGACCTGCCGTTCGCCCTGCCCACCGCCGTCGCCGGTATCGCCCTGACCGCCCTGTACGCCCCGGCGGGCTGGGTCGGCCAGTTCGCCACCGACCTCGGTTTCAAGATCGCCTACACCCCCCTGGGCATCACCCTGGCGCTGACCTTCGTCACCCTGCCGTTCGTGGTGCGCACGGTGCAGCCGGTGCTGGCCGACATCCCGCGTGAAGTCGAGGAAGCCGCCGCCTGCCTGGGCGCGAAGCCCTTGCAGGTGTTCCGCCACGTGCTGGCACCGGCGCTGCTGCCGGCGTGGCTGACCGGCTTCGCCCTGGCCTTCGCCCGGGGCGTGGGCGAGTACGGTTCGGTGATCTTCATCGCCGGCAACATGCCGATGAAGACCGAGATCCTGCCGCTGCTGATCATGGTCAAGCTCGACCAGTACGACTACACCGGCGCCACCGCCATCGGCGTGCTGATGCTGGTGGTTTCCTTCATCCTGCTGCTGCTGATCAACCTGCTGCAGCGGCGCATCGAAACCCCTTGAAGGAGGCCGGCAATGTCTAGTCAACCCATGAGCGCAACCGCCGCCGCCAACGCCGCCCGACGCAGCAGCGCCACCTCGCGCCGGGTGCTGATCACCCTGGCCTGGATCGTCTTCGCGCTGTTCCTGGCGCTGCCGCTGGTGATCGTGGTGTCACAGGCGTTGAAGAACGGCTTCGGCACCTTCTTCGAGGCGATCTTCGAGCCCGACGCGCTGTCCGCGCTCAAGCTCACCCTGCTGGCGGTGGCCATCTCGGTGCCGCTGAACCTGGTGTTCGGTGTGTCCGCCGCCTGGTGCGTGAGCAAGTACAGCTTCCGCGGCAAGAGTATCCTGGTCACCCTGATCGACCTGCCGTTCTCGGTATCGCCGGTGATCGCCGGCCTGGTCTATGTGCTGATGTTTGGCGCCCAGGGCCTGTTCGGGCCGTGGCTGCAGGACCACGATATCCAGATCGTCTTCGCCCTGCCGGGCATCGTCCTGGCGACCATCTTCGTCACCGTGCCGTTCGTCGCCCGTGAACTGATCCCGTTGATGCAGGAGCAGGGCACCCAGGAAGAGGAGGCGGCGCGCCTGCTGGGCGCCAACGGCTGGCAGATGTTCTGGCACGTCACCCTGCCGAACATCAAATGGGGCCTGATCTACGGCGTGGTGCTGTGCACCGCCCGGGCCATGGGCGAGTTCGGCGCGGTGTCTGTCGTGTCGGGCCATATCCGCGGCGTCACCAACACCTTGCCGCTGCACGTGGAGATCCTCTACAACGAGTACAACCATGTCGCGGCCTTCAGCGTGGCCAGTCTGCTGCTGATCCTGGCGCTCTTCATCCTGCTGCTCAAGCAGTGGAGCGAGAACCGTATTAACCGCCTGCGCCACAGCGCCGCGGAGGAATGATTCATGTCGATCGAAGTTCGTAACGTCAGCAAGCGCTTCAACAGCTTCCAGGCCCTGGACAACATCAACCTGGATATCCACAGCGGCGAGCTGGTGGCCCTGCTCGGCCCTTCCGGCTGCGGCAAGACCACCTTGCTGCGCATCATCGCCGGCCTCGAGACCCCGGACAACGGCAGCATCGTGTTCCATGGCGAGGACGTGTCCGGCCACGACGTGCGCGATCGCAACGTCGGTTTCGTGTTCCAGCACTACGCGCTGTTCCGTCACATGAGCGTGTTCGACAACGTCGCCTTCGGCCTGCGCATGAAGCCCAAGGGCGAGCGCCCGAGCGAGAGCAAGATCGCCGAGAAGGTCCATGAACTGCTGAACATGGTGCAGCTCGACTGGCTGTCCGACCGCTACCCCGAGCAGCTGTCCGGCGGCCAGCGCCAGCGTATCGCCCTGGCCCGCGCCCTGGCGGTGGAGCCCAAGGTGCTGCTGCTCGATGAACCGTTCGGGGCGCTGGATGCCAAGGTGCGCAAGGAGCTGCGCCGCTGGCTGGCGCGCCTGCACGAGGACATCAACCTGACCTCGGTGTTCGTCACCCACGACCAGGAAGAGGCCATGGAAGTCGCCGACCGTATCGTGGTGATGAACAAGGGTGTGATCGAACAGATCGGTTCGCCGGGCGAGGTGTACGAGAAGCCGGCCAACGACTTCGTCTACCACTTCCTTGGCGACTCCAACCGCCTGGCGCTGAGCGAAGGGCACCACGTGCTGTTCCGTCCGCACGAAGTGTCGCTGTCGCGCCACGAGACCGAGGGGCATCATGCCGCCGAAGTACGCGATATCCGCCCGCTGGGCGCGACCACGCGAGTGACGCTGAAGGTGGAAGGGCAGAGCGAGCTGATCGAGGCCGAAGTGGTCAAGGATCACGACAGCCTCACCGGGCTGGCGCGGGGGGAGACGTTGTTCTTCCGGCCGAAGGTGTGGCAGAAGGTGGCGGATATCTGAGCTGGCGCTTGCGATGGAGAACCCGGGCATGGTCCCGGGTTTTTTATTGCCTGAGAGTTATCGGGGCTGCTGCGTAGCCCATCGCGGCACAAGGCCGCTCCTGCAGGGCACCGCGATCTCTTTGTAGGAGCGGCCTTGTGCCGCGATCGAGGGCGAAGCCCTCGCAGTGAATTGATGCCTTGGACGAATATTTTGAATGCCTACAAGGCATCATTCGTGAGCTGTTCTGCGGCAGGCCGCGAACGACGCGGGTTGTGGGTAGACCATCAAAATCATTATTCCATTAAGGTCTAATTTTACGTTTAAACATTTCTTTATGAACTAAGCATCTGGCACCGATGATTCAGCCACACACCTGAATCAAGAACCCCAGGAGTTTTAGCAATGGGCAATGTCCAGACGGCCGTCAGGGCCTACGACCAGCCATGGCGCCCGGCATCGGGTGACCTGGTCGAGCTCGGACGCACGCTGCGCCTGCCGCTGGGCCAGTTGCGCCTGCAACGCACGCCGGTCAGTGGCCTGAAGCGCCGCGACAAACTGGCGCTCGGCCTGCTGGTGCTGGTGCTGCACGGCGCGGCGGCGTACTGGGTCAGCCACCAGCCGACCCCCGAGCTGCCGGTCATCCCGCCGAAGATTCCGCCCATGACCATCGAGTTCGCCGCGCCCGCACCACCGGTGGTCGAGCCGCCGCCGCCGGCCCCTGTGGTCCAGCCGCCACCACCGCCACCGGTGGTCGACGAACTGGCCGCCAAGCCTGCGCCCAAGCCGGTCCCCAAACCCAAGCCGGTGCCCAAGCCCGTGGCCAAGCCGCAGCCCAAGCCAGTCGAGGCGCCACCGCCGACACCGGTCGCCGCGCCAGCCCCTCCGGCGCCGGCACCTGCGCCACCTGCGCCCGTGCCGGTCACCCCGGCCTCGGCCAACGCCGCGTACCTGAAGAACCCGGCGCCGGAGTATCCGCAGATGGCCCAACGCCGTGGCTGGGAAGGCACCGTGCTGCTGCGCGTGGAGGTGCTGCCCAGTGGCAAGCCGGGGCAGATCCAGATCCAGAAGAGCAGTGGCCGCGATGCCCTGGACGCCGCCGCGCTGGCGGCTGTGAAGCGCTGGAGCTTCGTCCCGGCCAAGCAGGGCGACGTGGCCCAGGTGGGCTGGGTCAGCGTACCGATCGATTTCAAGCTTCGTTAACTTGCGACCGCATACAGGAAGGACTTCATCATGAGCTTGTTGGCATCTCCCCTCGAATCCGTTGAAAGCGCGGTCATCTGGCTGCTGGTCGGCTTCTCCGTCGCTACGTGGGCGCTGGCCCTGGTCAAGGTCGTACAGTTCGTGCGCCTGAAGAACCAGGACAAGCGCTTCCACCAGCAGTTCTGGGCCGCGTCCAGCCTCGACTCTGCCGCCGAGCCCGCCCACGATCTGCCAGGCCCGGCCGCCCGCGTCGCCCAGGCGGGCTTTGCGGCGATCGCGGTCGGCGAGCCGGGCCAGGCCAGTGACCTCAGCCAGGCCATCAACCACCAGGACCGCCTGGAGCGCGCCCTGCGCCAGCAGATCGTGCGTGAGCGCCGTTCGCTGGAGACCGGCCTGGCGGTGGTCGCCAGTATCGGCAGCACCTCGCCGTTCATCGGCCTGTTCGGCACCGTGTGGGGCATCATGGAGGCGCTCAAGGGCATCAGCGCGGCGGGCTCGGCGAGCCTGGAAACCGTGGCCGGCCCGATCGGCGCGGCGCTGGTCGCCACCGGCGTGGGTATCGCCGTCGCGGTGCCGGCGGTGCTGGTCTACAACTACTTCCTCCGTCGCCTCAAGCTGACCGCGGCGGACCTCGACGACTTCGCCCACGATTTCTACAGCCTGGCGCAGAAGAGTGCCTTCCGCGTGCTGGTGCACCCGGCGGTGCAGCGCCAGCACACCGGCTTCACCCAACCTGTGAAGGAGGCCTCCTGACATGGCCTTCTCGACCCAGGACAGCGATGAAGTGTTGAGTGAAATCAACGTCACGCCATTGGTGGACGTCATGCTGGTGCTGTTGGTGGTGTTCATCGTCACCGCGCCATTGCTGACCAACGCTATCCCGATCAACCTGCCCAAGACCGAGGCCGTGGCCCCGGTGGAGCAGAAGGATCCGCTGGTGGTGAGCATCGATGGCAGCGGCAAGCTGTTCATCAACAAGGACGAGATCCAGCCCGACCTGCTGGAGACCAACCTCAAGGCTGCCAAGGACAAGGACGCCGAGCTGCGTGTGCAGTTGCAGGCCGACGATGGTGTGAACTATGGCGAGGTCGCCCGGGCGATGGCGGCGATCGAGCGTGCCGGGATCAGCAAGCTGGCGGTGATTACCGCCCGCTGACCGGCGATACCCTCTTCAGGCAAGTGCTTAGGGGCCATTTTCCTTGGCAGGGGATGGCCCTTTTTTTATGGGGCAGAGGATCTTGCTGAAACACCCTCATGTAATTGCGAACAAATATCATCTTCTGCTAGCGTTCGCTCCTCTTGAGACCCAGAGCCAGGATGTGCCGTGTCTTCGTGGAACAAGCAGATCGCCCGGTTGTTCACCGAGCACAAGAAGGCCCTCGAGGCGTTCGTCGCGCGGCGCACCGGCAATACTCAGGTGGCTGCCGACCTGACCCAGGAATCCTTCCTGCGCCTGGCGCGGCTGCCTGCCGACAAGCAGATCGATAACCTGCCGGCCTTCCTGTTCACGATTGCCAGCAACCTGGTGCGCGATCATCAGCGCCAGGCCATTCGCCGTGAGCGCCTGGATGGCGGCGAGCCCAGCGAGGAACTGGCCAGCGACGCCCCCGGCGCCGATGACCAGCTGGCCGCGCAGCAGGAGCAGGCGCTGATGCAGGCCGCGATCCAGGCATTGCCCGAGGCGACCCGGCACATCTTCCTGCTCTATCATGTCGAAGGTTGCACCTACCGCGAGATCGGCGAGCGCCTGCAAGTCACGCCGCGTAGCGTCGAGTACCAGCTGCGGCGGGCGTTGCTCGACTGCCGTGCCTTCATCCAGGCGCGGCTGGCCGGTGACGCGAGGGGGCAACGTCCATGAGCCGCCATCCCGAGAGTGCGACCGATCCCATGAGCGACCTGCCCGAAAGCGAGCGCATGTTCGCCGAAGCCACGGCCTGGTATTACCGCCTGCACGCCGAGGACGTCACCCTGGCCGAACGCCAGGCGTTCGCCGTCTGGCGGGCGCAGGGGCAGGCCCATGCCAAGGCCTGGGAGGAAGTGCTCGACCTGCTGGGCGCCTTGCAAGGCCCGGCCAGGCGCCTGCGCGAGCAGCAGCAGGCCGCCTGGCGCGCGCCCCGGCGGCGCATCTGGCCCAAGGTGGCGAGTACCGCTGCGGCCGTCCTGCTGTTGGGCTTGCTGGTCGGCCAGACACCCTGGCTAGACCGCTGGCGCGCCGACTACGCCACCACAACGGGGGAGACACGCAGCCTGCAGCTGGAGGACGGCTCACGGATCCAGCTCAACACCGACAGCGCCTTGCAGGTCGAGCTGGATGCGGGAGAGCGGCGTGTCCGGCTGCTGCGCGGCGAGGCCTGGTTCGAGGTAGCCCGCGACCCGGCCTGGCCGTTCGTGGTGCGGGCCGGGGATGGTTGGGTGCGGGTGATCGGCACGCGCTTCAGCGTCGCCGAGACGGCCGGGCAGACCCGCGTGCAACTGGCCCAGGGCAAGGTCGAGATCCGTGTCGGCACCGGCCAGGGCGTGTTCCTCGAGCCCGGGCAGGCGGTGGAATACGCGGCCAGTGGACCGGGCGCTGTGCATGGCTTCGAGCCTGGCCGTGCCTTCGCCTGGCGCGAGCGGCAACTGGTGTTCAGCCAGCAGCCGCTCGGTGAGGTGGTCACCGAACTCAATCGCTACTGGCCCGGGCAGACCCTGGTGTTGGGCGATGCTCTGCGCCAGCGCAAGGTCTCCGGAGTGTTCGACATCGACAAGCCGGACGCCGTGCTCAAGGCGCTGACCCACACCCTTGGCGTGCGCGCCGACCAGTACACGCCCTACCTGCGTATCCTGCGCGAAGGTTGAGTGAAAATATTTTCGGGGATTCGTGCTGAACCGACGTCCTTGTTTTCGTAGGCGCAAATAATAAGCACTCTCAGACGTGCCGCGCCAGTCGACGACTTGAACGATCTCGGGGAGCACCACTGATGAAATCCACCGCCACTCGGGCCGCACTCGGCCTGGCCATCGCGCTTGGCAGCGCCGCGCTGGTCGGACCAGGGCAGGCCCTGGCCGCCGCCCAGGCGCAGGTCTACCGTTTCGACATTCCGGCGCAGTCGCTGGACTCGGCCCTGGCGGCCTTCAGTGCGGTCACCCGGATCCAGGTCCTGGTGCCGGGCGAGTTCACCCAGGGCCTGCGCTCGGCGGGTCTGAGCGGCAGTTATCCACAGGACCAGGCGCTGGCCCGCCTGCTCCAGGGCACCGGCCTGAGCGCCGCCTACATCGACGGTGACAGCGTCACCCTGGAGCGCCAGCGCGCCGCGGGCGACAGCGCGATGCAACTGGGCGCGGTGAAGATCGACAGCAGCCAGTTGGGCGCCACCACCGAAGGCACCCACTCCTACACCACCGGGGCGCTGACCATCGGCAAGGGCGAGCAGAAGCTCAAGGATATCCCGCAGTCGGTCTCGGTGATGACCCGTCAGCGTCTGAACGACCAGAACATGAACAGCCTGCAGGACGCCATGCGCCAGGTGACCGGCACCACGATCAAGAGCTACAACACCGGCTCCAACCTCAACGACGTGTACATGCGTGGCTTCCCGGTCGACATGGTGCAGGTCGATGGCGTCACCCAGCCCACCGGGCAGGGCGACATGGCCACGGCCTTCGACCTGGCCATGTACGACCGCGTCGAAGTGCTGCGCGGGCCGTCCGGCCTGTACCAGGGCGCGGGCGAGCCCGGCGGCACCATCAACCTGGTGCGCAAGCGGGCGCTGGGGCAGTTCGCCCTGTCCGGCGAGCTGTCGGCGGGTAGCTATGACCGCTACCACTCCACGGTTGATGTCACCGGGCCGCTGAACAACGACGGCAGCCTGCGCGGGCGCTTCGTCACCGCCTACGAGAACAACCAGGCCTTCGTCGACCATGCCCAGAACGAGCGCCCGATGATGTACGGGCGCCTGGAGTACGACCTGTCACCGGCCACCACCCTGACTCTGGGCGGCGCCTACCAGCGCAACAAGTCGGTGCCCGCGTTCGGCCTGCCGGCCTACGACAGCGGCAAGCTGCTCGACGTCAAGCGCTCGACCTTCGACGACGCCAAGTGGAACGAGCTGGACGAGCGGGTCTGGGAAAGCTTCTTCGAGGTCGACCATGCGCTGGACGACGGCGGCCAGTTCAAGACCTCGCTGACCTACCGCGACGCCGAGACGCCGACGCGCGACTTCACCTGGACCGACGGCTCGGTGAATCCCGAGACCGGCGCCAGTTCGGCGGTGGCCTACAACTACTACACCCATATCAAGACCCTGGGCCTGGACAGCTTCGTGACGCGGCCGTTCGAGGCGTTCGGGCGAACCCATGAGCTGACGCTGGGCGCCGACTACCAGCATGTGGACAAGGATTTCCGCTACGGTGGCCAGGAGTATTTCGATATCAATGTGTTCGACCCGGGCAGCATCGACATTCCCAGGATCGACTACGACATGGTCAACGGCAACGCGTCCAAGTCGAACCAGTACGGGCTGTATGCCCGTACCAAGGTCAGCGCCAACGACTGGCTGGACGTGATTCTCGGCAGCCGGGTGATCTGGTTCGACAGCGATGGTCACAATGCCAACCCGTTCTTCAACGAACTCTCCGACCCTCACACCAGCGTTCGCCGCAAGGTGATTCCCTACGGTGCGCTGGTCGCCAAGCTGACGCCGGAGTTGTCGGCCTACGCCAGTTACACGACTGTGTACAAACCGCAGACCCAGCTCGCCGGCGGCAACAGCACGGTGGAGCCACGCGAGGGCAAGCAGTATGAACTGGGTCTGAAGCGGGAGTTCTTCGACGGTCGTCTGAACGGCAGCGTGTCGGTGTTCCGCATCTACGACGAGAACCGCGCCCAGCAGATCGGCCAGACGCCGTTCTACGAGGCCCAGGCCAAGGTGCGCAGCCAGGGTTGGGAAACCGAGCTGTCCGGCAACCTGACCGACAACTGGAGCGTCAGCACCGGCTACGCCTTCACCCGGCTGCAGTCGGGGCGTCAGGCCGACTACCAGGGCATCAGCATCACGCCCAAGCACAACTTCAATGTGTGGACACGCTATGCGTTCGCCGATGGGCCGCTGGAAGGGTTCAGTGTCGGTGGCGGCGTGCGGGTGGTCAGTTCCACCTACTACACGCGCAATGGCGTGGACTTCGTCCAAGGCGGCTACAGCGTGGCCACGGCGCAAGTGGGGTATCGCTTCAACAAGCACCTGTCGGCGACGCTGACCGCCAACAACCTGTTCGACCGGGTGTATTACGAGCGGGTGGACAGTGCCTGGGGCTCGAACTTCTATGGCGAGCCGCGCAACTTCACGTTGTCGTTGCGGGCGGTGTACTGAGCCTGGATCGTCGGGGCTGCTTTGCAGCCCTTTCGCGGCACAAGGCCGCTCCTACAGGGATCGCATACCCCTGTAGGAGCGGCCTTGTGCCGCGAAAGGGGCGCAAAGCGCCCCCGGCAATTCTTCAGGAGTGACTCAGCTGCGCATGCTCGTCGCCGGCCAGCACTTGCTTGTCAGTCTCTTTCAGCAACTGGCTGGTAACCACCCCCGCCGTCATCGAACCATTCACGTTCAACGCCGTGCGCCCCATGTCGATCAGCGGCTCCACCGAGATCAGCAAGGCCACCAGCTCCACTGGCAGGCCCATGGCCGGCAGCACGATCAGCGCGGCGAAGGTCGCGCCGCCACCCACGCCGGCCACGCCGGCCGAACTCAGGGTGACGATGGCCACCAGGGTGGCGATCCACAGCGGGTCGAAAGTATCGATGCCCACGGCCGGGGCGACCATCACCGCGAGCATTGCCGGGTACAGCCCGGCGCAGCCGTTCTGGCCGATGGTCGCGCCGAACGAGGCGCTGAAGCTGGCGATCGACGGCGGCACGCCCAGGCGTTGCGTCTGCGCCTCGATGTTCAGCGGAATGCTGGCGGCGCTGGAGCGGCTGGTGAAGGCGAAGGTCAGTACCGGCCACACCTTGCGCAGGAAGCGCAGCGGGCTGACGCCGGTCAGCGCCAGGATCACCCCGTGGACCACGAACATCAGGCCCAGGCCGATGTACGACACCACCACGAAGCTGCCCAGCTTGAGGATGTCCTCGAGGTTGGAGCTGGCCACCACCTTGGTCATCAAGGCCAGTACGCCATAAGGGGTGAGTTTCATCACCAGGCGCACCAGGCGCATCACCCAGGCCTGCAGCACGTCGATGGCCGACAGGGCGCGCTCGCCCTTGTCCTTGTCGTCCCTGATCAGTTGCAGCGCGGCAAGGCCCAGGAACACGGCGAAGATCACCACGCTGATGATTGAGGTCGGCTTGGCCCTGGCCAGGTCGCCCACCGGGTTGGTCGGGATGAACGACAGCAGCAACTGCGGGATGTTGAGGTCGGCGACCTTGCCCGCGTAGTCGTTGTGGATGGCCTGCAGGCGGGCGCTTTCCTGGGCGCCGGCCACCAGCCCCTCGGCGTTCAGGCCGAACAGGTTGGTCAGGACGATGCCGATCAGCGCGGCGATGGCGGTGGTCAGCAGCAGGGTGCCGATGCTCAGCACGCTGATCCGGCCTAGGCTCGAGGCGTTGTGCAGGCGCGCCACGGCGCTGAGGATCGAGGCAAAGATCAACGGCATGACGATCATCTGCAGCAAGCCGACATAGCCGTTGCCGACCAGGTCGAGCCAGCCGAGGGTAGCCTTGAGCACCGGGTGGCCGGCGCCGTAGATCGTGTGCAGGACCAGGCCGAACACCACGCCCAGCACCAGGCCCAGCAGCACTTTCTTGGCCAGGCTCCAGTCGGTGCGGCGGGTTTGCGCCAGGCCCAGCAGCAGGGCCAGGAACGCCAGCAGGTTGAGTGACAGCGGCAGGTTCATTGAAGCTCCAGGAAAAGGCGGAAGAGGCATCGCCTCTGTGAGCGATTACGAACGGAAATGCTAACAGCCTGAAAACAAACGAATTTATACCTAAAAGTAATTTGCATAGTCGTTTATGGAATAACGCCTGGTCGTTTTTGGCAATGAACATGGCGTTTGCGGTTGTCTCGGGGTCGCTCACGCATGCCTGTTTGTCACAATTCAGGTCTAGGGTTGAGCGGCCACGTCTTTTGGAGAACCGCACATGATGTCTGCTCCGAGAATCCTTGCCGGCGGCCTGGCCCTGTTGCTGAGCGCCAGCAGCTGGGCGGCCACCGAGCTCAAGCACTGGCCGGCCGAGGCCGCGCAGAAGCTCGACGCGATGATTGCCGCCAATGCCAACAAGGGTAATTACGCGGTATTCGACATGGACAACACCAGCTACCGCTTCGACCTCGAGGAAGCGCTGCTGCCGTTCATGGAGAACAAGGGCCTGCTGAGCCGCGACAAGCTCGACCCCTCGCTAAAGCTGATCCCGTTCAAGGACACCGCCGAGCACAAGGAGAGCCTGTTCAGCTACTACTACCGTCTGTGCGAACTCGACGACATGGTCTGCTACCCCTGGGTGGCCCAGGTGTTCTCGGGCTTCACCCTCAAGGAGCTGAAGCAGCAGGTCGACGAGCTGATGGCCTCGGGCAAGCCGATCCCCAGTACGTATTTCGAGGGGGATCAGGTCAAGACCATCGAGGTGCAACCGCCGAAAGTGTTCACCGGCCAGGCCGAGCTGTACAACAAGCTGATGGAGAACGGCATCGAGGTCTACGTGATTTCCGCGGCCTCCGAAGAGCTGGTGCGCATGGTCGCCTCCGATCCCAAGTACGGCTACAACGTCAAACCGCAGAACGTGATCGGCGTGAGCCTGCTGCTCAAGGACCGCGCCAGTGGCCAGCTGACCACGGCGCGCAAGCAGATCACTGCGGGGCAGTACGATCCCAAGGCCAATGAAGGCCTGGAACTGACGCCTTACCTGTGGACCCCGGCCACCTGGATGGCCGGCAAGCAAGCGGCCATCCTCACTTACATCGATGAGTGGAAGAGACCGGTGCTGGTGGGCGGTGATACCCCGACCAGCGATGGCTACATGCAGTTCCATGGCGTGGATGTGGGCAAGGGCGGCATCCACCTTTGGATAAACCGCAAGGCCAAGTACATGGATCAGCTCAACGGCATGATCGCGAAGAACGCGGCGGCCCAGGCCAGGGAAGGGTTGCCGGTTACCGCGGACAAGAACTGGGTGATCGTGACCCCGGAGCAGATTCAGTAACAAGTCGTCATGGTCCTGTCGCGGGGCTTGCCCCGCGATAGCGACAGGCCAGGTCAGTCAGGATTAGGCACAATGTCCACGCCCACCCAGATCATCAGCGACACCTTCGCGCTCTACGAGCGCCACGGTAGTGCCGACTACATCGGCGAAGCCATCACCCAGATCGAGCACATGTCCCAGGCCGCCCAGTTGGCGATGGAGGAGGGCTACGACGACGAAGTGGTCCTTGCCGCCTTCTTCCACGACATCGGCCACCTGTGCGAGGGCGAGGACATGGGTGGCTATGGCATCGTCAGCCATGAACGCATCGGTGCCGAGTACCTGCGCCGCTGCGGCTTCAGCGAACGACTGGCGCGGCTGGTGCAGTATCACGTCGAGGCCAAGCGTTACCTGACCTTGCGCCAGCCCGGTTACTACGATCGCCTGAGCGAGGCCAGCCGGCGCACGCTGGCGTACCAGGGCGGGGTGATGAGCGACAGCGAAGCCGATGCTTTCGAGGCCGATCCTCTATTCCGGGTGAGCCTGCGCCTGCGCGAGTGGGACGAGATGGCGAAGCTGACCGGGGTGCCCGTGATGGACCTGGAGGTACTGAAGAAAAAGGCACTGGCGGTACTTTGATCGATTCATTATCCCTCATCGCAAGATCCCGCATCATTTCTCCAAGTGCTCATGCTGTGCCTCTTACCATACTTCCCTTCCTGGCAGCCCACTCGTCGCAATAGTGGGTATGGTGTTGATAAATGCCGCTTGGTGGTTATACTAACCACCAAGCGGCCGGCCCAAGGAATGGGTTCATGAACAGCCGTGAAATGATTTCAGTGATCGAGGCGGATGGTTGGTACCTGGTGCGTTCGAAAGGCAGCCATCATCACTTCAAGCATCCCGAAAAGGCAGGCCTGGTCACCATCCCGCACCCGAAGAAAGACCTGCTGCCGGCCACTGCAGCCAGCATCCTGCGTCAGGCGCGGATCGGCTATGCCAGCTGACGAGGAGCCCCATCACCATGTTGTTCCCCATTGCGATTCTCCCCGGTGACGATCAATACGCCTGGGGTGTGGAAGTCCCTGACATCCCGGGCTGTTTCTCGGCCGGCGAAGACCTCGACAACGCCATCGGCATGGCCCGCGAAGCCATCGAAGGCCACCTCGAACTGTTGGCCCAGGACCAGCAGGAGATTCCCAAGGCCAGCCTGGTCAGCGTACACGCAGCCAATCCGTCTTATGCCGGTTGTACCTGGGCGCTGATCGATATCGACATCACCCGTTACCTGGGTAAGGCCGAGAAGCTCAACATCACACTGCCGGCGTACCTGCTCACCCGCATCGACTCGTACGTGCAGAGCCACCCGGAACACAAGAGTCGCTCGGGTTTCCTGGCCGAGGCGGCGCTCAGGATTTTGCAGGGTGACTGCAAGTGACCAGGCAATTGCGTCCAGCAGTAGTCGCAGCCTGACGCGCAATTCGCCACCTTGCCGGGTTTCCAGTTTCAGCCCGTATGAGATCTGTAGATCTGGAGGGCCGCATCAGCCTCTGTTCGACTGGCGATCCGGGTGGATGTCGACTGGCCTGTCGAGGTGATCATCCAGTTGGTTCCAATCCTCCCCGAACAACTCCACCGGATGCATGGTCCGGTCCGCGCCGTTGCCGCATGCCAGTGCCTTGGCCGGGCAGTAGAGGTCGCAGCCCCAGCAGATCCGTTCGGGATGGCTTGGGTTGTTGGGAAATCGCTTGGCCATGTCTCCCTCCATGAAGTGGGTGCCTGCGCTCAGGCTATGCTGCGCATGGCCAAGGGGCTTGATCGGGGTCAATGCCGCTAGCTGATCGGCCCGGGCGCCTGCACCTGCTTCATCAGGTCGTCATTCCAGCGGCCCTCCACCTGCACATGCGCGGCGGCGCCGAGCATCACCGCTTCGATCAGGTTGTGGTTGAGGTAGGTGTACAGTCCGGGCTGGCGGAAGGTGTACAACGCCGCGCCTGCCGCGCCGCCGGGGATGAACCAGGTCTCCAGGTTGCGCTGCGGCGGGTTGGCGAACTTGCCCGAGGCCCAGACATAGTCGCCATGGCCGCCGATCAGGTGCGGGCGAGTATCGCGGTTGGCCTGGGAATGAACGATCAGCACGGTCTCGCCGACCTTGGCGGTGAGCGCCTGCTTGCCGGTCAGGGCGCCGACGCTGCCGTTGAACACCACATGGCTGGGCACCAGCCCTTTCATCAGCTGGCTCATGTCGCCGAAGCTGGCCATGGGGTTGGCATAGCGCTTGTATTTGCCGTCCTTGTCACGGGGGATGTAGTAGTCCTGCTCGCCGATGTACCAGACCTTGTCGTAGCGCAGCGGCCGGCCCTCTGGGTCTTTCAGGCCGTCGCGGGGCAGGACCATGATCGCGCCGTTCATGCCGCACACCACATGCCAGGGAATCATCGCTCCGCCCGGCGCGCAGTGATACACGAACACCCCGGCGCGATCGGCCTTGAAGCGCAGCTTCACCTGCTCGCCAGGCTTCACGTGGGTCAGCTCGCCGCCGCCGAGGGCGCCGGTGGAGGCGTGGAAATCGATGTTGTGCATCATGCTGTTGCTGGCCGGGTTGACCAGGGTGAGCTCCACGTAGTCGCCCTCATGCACCACCATCAGCGGGCCGGGAACCGAGCCGTTGAAGGTCATGGCGTGGATGTAGGCGCCGGCGGTGTCGATGGCCAGTTCTTTCTCTTCGATGACCATGCGGAACTCGACGATCCGCAGCTTGCCCTCGGCGCGCTGAGTGTGAGCGTGGACTTGCGGCGGCGCCACCAGCTCGACGCGGACGCGCTCCAGCTTCGCCAGGTCAACTGCCGGGTCCTGGCCCGGCACGGCAGTAGCGGCCTGGGCCAGACCGCTGCCGAGCGCCGAGGCGCCGACGCCCAGCAACACGGTACCTGCCAGCATGCCACGCCGGGTCAGGGACACGCCTTCTTGCTCATTCATGGGACTTCTCCTTAAGTCGACGAAAGTCGTCGGGCACAGGAATAGCCGCTTTGAATGTAGGGTTTATTGAGGGAGAACAAGAAGTGGAGAGGGTGGGCAATGTGTCGCAGGGGCTGAAACGAAAAAGCCCCGACATTCGTCGAGGCTTTTGAGGATGGTGCCGGCACCAGGAATCGAACCCGGGACCTACTGATTACAAGTCAGTTGCTCTACCATCTGAGCTATACCGGCACAGGGGCGTCATTATAGCGATGGATTTGCCGCTGTAAACCACTTCGTTGCATCCATCGCACATTCCCCTAAGTCACCGCGCACAAAGGAGAATTTTCCTACCAGCCGCGGTGGATCGAGTTGACGCTTGGCTCGGGCTGGCCCGGGTTGAAGAACAGCTTGCCGTTGTCGCAGCCGCGCTTGCGGCAGCTGCCGTCGGCGTTGTGCAGGGGCAGGCCGCGGTCGCCGCCCAGTTGCATGCCGGGCATGTTCCAGTTCAGCGGGGCGGGCTTGCTCGTTGGCGTGCCGCTGGCGCAGCCGGTCATGGCCAGGGCGAGGGTCAGCAGGGCGAAAGGCTTGGTGTGTTTCACGATGTTCGAGTCCGTTCCGGGATCAGTCTTTGTTCAGGATGCGCTGGATGGTGCCGCCGCAGGCCATGTAGCAGGAGTCGTAGTCATTGCCGCAACTGTAGCTGCTCCCCGTGTAGGAGGGGTAGCTCGGGTAGTAGCAACTGTGACGCGCTTCCTTCTTGCTCTTGCCGTTCTGGCAGTACTGGTAGGCCCTCATCTCGGCCTGGTGCAACGCACGTTCGCTGTTCTCCTGCAGGCGCGCCATCTGCTGGCAGTGGTTGCGCTGCGTCGAACAGCTGTTGATGCAATTCATGCCATGCGCGCTGGGCGGTGGCGAGTATCTATAGGTGTAGCTCGGGCCGCAGCCGGCCAGGGCCAAGGCCAGGCAGGCCAGCACGAGGGCGGCCAAACTGTTGTGGAAAAGTGCCATGGGTGTTGCAGTCCTTGATCATTCGTCGCTGAACTCCAGCAGATCGCCGGGCTGGCAGTTCAGGGCGCGACACAGCTTCTCCAGGGTCTCGATCTTGAAACCCTTGATCTTGCCGTTCTTCAGCAGCGACAGGTTCGCTTCCGTGATACCGATGATTTCCGCCAGGTCCTTGGAACGCATCTTGTTCCGGGCCATGACGACGTCGAGGCGGATGATTATCGGCATAGGAAGCAGTCAGACATAACAGTTGTGTTCATCGCTGATGGTCTTGGCGTCACGCATGAGCAGCGAGAAGGCACACAGCAGGATGCCTTTCATGATCTCGTAGACAGCCTGCGATGATACACCGATCGAGAAGCTGAAGCTCCTTTCGCCGGCCGGCAGGTCGATGGCCAGGGCCAGGCCTTGCAAGGTGTAGGTCACCGGCCACAGCAACGGGGTGAAGATGCACAGCAGGCCGACCCACCACAGCAGCTTGATGTTGTCCGAGGTCCAGGTCTGGCCACGGGACAGCCGATGGAAGAACAGGCCGGTCAGGCAGAGGGCGATGACGGAAACCAGCGTAGGGATCATGTCCACGCCCAGTACCAGGCCGATGGCCAGGGGGGATGCCTGGTATCCGGGTTCCAGCAGCAGGGGCATCTGGTCGCCGTAGGCCTGCAGATAACCGTTGTGCATCTCGGGGAAGTCGAAGATGAAGAGCAACGGGGTGACTGTCAGTTCGACGATCGCGGTCGTCCAGGCCAGGTAGGCGGCGAATGCGCCAATGGTGCGTAGGCGCGAACGCGCATAGGCCACGGATCTACTGTTCATGGGGTGCCTCCGTACAGTGATGAACGAGGCGGATTATTCTTGAATAATTATCGTAAAACAATAATTAATTTTGTGATTTAGCCTGTGGCGACGGTTTGTCGCAGGGGAAGGGGTGGGCATGGCACCGGCTTTGCCGGTGATCGCGGGGTCAGCCCGTTCTCACGCTGAGGAAGCTTGCCTACGTTATAGAGCAGTCGCAGGGGCATCCCTATAGGAACGACTGTGGGGAATATAATTTACGAAGCTTTCAGCAGGCTTTAAGGGGATAAATCTGTAAGCGCGCAATTTTCCGTGAGAAATATTTAGTCTCAGCCTATCGTTTTGACTTAATCGATCATCTAAGTTAATCTTGTGTTCATTATGTTGAACAGTAAAGCTTTCAAGCTCCTCTCTTCCTCCCGCCTGGTTTCCCGTGAACGTCACTGGACCGGCGACCTCTAGCGCCACCCTCCCTCTACAGCCGTAAACGTTTCTGTCTGGTGCCGATGCCTGCGCGCTCGGCTGCTGTCGCCCATGGGAGGGCATCATGCGTTCCTGGATCTACCTGATCGTCGCCATCACCTTCGAGGTGATCGGCACGGCGTCGATGAAACTCGCCGCCACTCATTTCCCCGTGCTGGGGCATGCCGTCATGTACGTCATGATCTGTTTGTCGTATTTCTTCCTGGCCCTGGCGGTCAAGCGTGTGCCGGTGGGTGTCGCCTACGCGCTGTGGGAAGGGTTCGGTATCGTGCTGATCACGCTGATCAGCGTGCTCTGGCTCGGCGAAAGCCTGGGCTGGACCAAGGCCCTGGGCCTGGCGGTGATGATCGCCGGCATCCTGCTGGTCAAGGCCGGCACCCGGGCCAAGGCCGTCGAGCGTGAAGGGGAGGCGGTGCCATGCTGATTCCATTTGCCTGGCTGGGCCTGGCCATCGTGCTGGAAGTCCTGGCCAACCTGCTGCTCAAGTATTCCGAGGGTTTTAGCCGCAAGGGCCTGGGCGTGGCCTCGATCCTGTGCGTGCTGGCGGCGTTCACCGCGCTGGCCCAGGCGGTCAAGGACATCGACCTGTCGCTGGCTTACGCCATCTGGGGTGGCTTCGGCATTCTCGCCACCGTGGCCATGGGCTGGGCCCTGTTCGGTCAGCGTCTGGCCGGGCGCGGCTGGCTCGGTCTGGTGCTGCTGCTGGTAGGCATGAGCTTGCTCAAACTGGCTTGACAACACCCCTGCCAAAGCGCTTGGCCGAATGGTTTATGCACAATGGGCATTGATCGCTTGCGCGAAAGGCATGCCGGCCGGCGCTACCATCGGTCTTTGCGCAAAGGCTTGTATTTACTGGCTTTGACGCCAGCCGTGGAATAAGCAAAGCAGCGCAAATAGCCTCCGGATCCAAGATTTGGTGATTTTCATCACAAGCTTGTTCACAGAGTTATCCACAGGCTGTCAACCGCGCTGCGGCGCTGTGTCGCGTTCTCCGAGCAGCAGCAGGTTGCGGGGGGTCAGCGGGTAATCGCAGAACACGCCAACCCGAACCGCATAGCCTTGCTCCTGAAGGAACAGGGCGCGGTCGAGCACCAGCCACATTTCCAGTGGGCGGCGGAAGAGATTGCGAACCAGCTCGAGGTTGCGTACTTCGGCCAGGCGTCGCTGGCCGGCAACTTCCAGGGAGGCCCAGTCGGGGTTGCCGCTGATCGTGACCTGCTTGAGTTCGGCCAGGTCGCGGCAGTACTGCTCGAAGGGCTTGGCCAGCCAGCTGACCGGCAGCGATGGCGTGGGCAGGTAGTCGTCGATGCCACGTTGCTGGCGCTGCAGCAGGTCGAAACCCAGGCGGCGGGCCATTGAGGTGTCGCGCTGGCGCCGGGTACGCAGGCTGGAGGTGACCGCCTCGCTCAGCGGCAGGCCCAGGTCTTCCTGGGTCAACGCCAGCGCTGAGGCCCGGGCGGCGCCGGAGAGCGGCTGATAGGCGGTGCCCTGGATGCGGTTGTAGCAGCAGGGTGCAACGGCGATCTGCCGGCAACCCTGCTGGCTTGCCAGCTGCATGAGCCGAACATGCAGGTCGCCGCAGGCGTGCAGGGCGACCGCGCTCTTGTCGCCGTCCAGGTGGCGGGCGCTGTCGGCGGCCATGACATCCTGATGCACGTGTGTGGCGGGCAGGTGGTGGTGCTCGCTCAGGGCCTTGCCGGCACCGACCAGTTCGGCGTCGTGCTCCAGGCAGGTCAGTTGCTGGCCGGGCTGCAACAGGCGACGACCCAGGTGGCCTTTGCCGGAACACCAGTCGAGCCAGTGTTGCGCGGGTTGGCTGAACGCCAGGCGACGGCTGAAGGCTTCGATCTGCTGCCACTTGCGGCCGGGGACACCGACATCAAGGCGGTGGCCGGCGGGATGCAGGCCGGCGTCGGGCAGTTCGCCGACAGCGGACAGCTGCGCGGCTTCGGCGGCCAGTTGTGGGAAGGGGGCCGGGGCCTCAGGTGTTTCGGGGGATTCGGCTTGCTCGAGGGTGCGCTGGCGCAGCCAATGGGACAGTGCCGGGTGCTGGTCTTCCCACGCCAGGTGCAGGTGGGTGAACGGGCGTGGGTGCCACAGGGGCTGGTGCTGTGTGAGGAAGCGGTCGAGGGCCTGGAAGCGCTCGAAGAGCTGGTCGGTTTGCAGGATGAGGGGTGTGGTCATTCGAGCACCGGGGCGCTAGCGAGAGGGGCTGCTGTGCAGCCCATCGCGGCACAAGGCCGCTCCTACAGAGAGGGGGCCGCGTGCGGCCCCGGGTTCAACGCCCTTGGCAGGCATCCACGCGCAGCCAGCGCTCCAGTACCTTGAAGCCTTGCACCAGCACGAACGAGATCACCAGGTAGAACACCCCGGCGGCAAAGAAGATCTCCACCGGCAGGTAGGTCCGGGCAATGATGGTCCGCGCCATGCCGGTCAGCTCCAGCAGCGTCACGGTGCTGGCCAGGGCGCTGGCCTTGAGCATCAGGATCACTTCGTTGCTGTAGGCCGGCAGGCCGATGCGCGTGGCGCGCGGCAGCATGATGTAGAACAGTGTCTTGCCCCGCGACATGCCCAGTGCCCGGGCCGCCTCGATCTCGCCCTTGGGGATCGCCTGCAGGGCGCCGCGCAGGATCTCGGCGATGTAGGCGGCGGTGTGCAGGGTCATGGTCAGCACCGTGCACCAGAACGGATCGCGCAGGTACGGCCACAGCGAACTGTTGCGCACCACTTCGAACTGGGCCAGGCCGTAGTAGACCAGGAACAGCTGCACCAGCAGCGGCGTGCCGCGGAAGAAGAAGATGTAGCCGTAGGGCAGGGCGCGCACGTACCAGTGCCGCGAAGAGCGCGCCACCCCCAGCGGAATGGCCAGGATCAGGCCGGCGATGACGGCGATGGCCACCAGCTCCAGGGTCAGGGTCGCGCCCTGGGCCAGGCGTGGCAGCCACTTGATGATGACTTCCCAGTTCATTTACTCGGCCCTCATGAAGCCGCGAGCGGCACGCTTTTCCAGGAAGTGCATGCCGATCATCGCGATGATGGTCAGGCCCAGGTAGATGCAGGCGGCGACCGCGTAGAAGGTGAACGGCTCCTTGGTCACGGTCACGCCGATCTGCGCGTGGCGCATGATTTCTTCAAGGCCGATCACCGACACCAGCGCGGTGTCCTTCATCAGGATCATGAACAGGTTGCCCAGGCCCGGCAGGGCGATGCGCCACATCTGCGGGAGGATGATCCGCGAGAGGATGCGCCCCTTGGACAGGCCCAGCGCCAGGCCCGCTTCACGGTGCCCTTTGGGGATGGCCAGGATCGCGCCGCGGAACACTTCCGTGGCGTAGGCGCCGAAGCACAGGCCTAGGGCGATGACGCCAGCCGCGAAGGCGCTGAGCTCCAGGCCCGGTATGTTCAGAGCGGCGCCAAGGCTGTTCATCAGCCCGACGGTGCCGAAGTAGATGAGCAGCACCCAAAGCAATTCAGGTACGCCGCGCACCAACGTGGAATAGGTGCCGCCAAGCCATTGCAGCGGCTTGACCGACGAAGTCTTGGCCAAGGCGCCGAGCAGGCCCAGGGCCAGCCCCAGCAGCAAGGCGCAGAGCGCCAGTTTTACGGTCATCAGGGTACCGGCCATCATGGCCGGGCCGAATCCGTGCAGGTCGATAGTCATGGGTAAGTTTGTTCAAGGGACAGGCACCGCCATGGCGGCGATGCCTGTCGGGGCGAATCAATAGATGCTGAACGGGAAGTACTTGTCGTTGATCTTCTTGTAGGTGCCGTCGGCGACGATTTCCTTCAGCGCGGCATTGAGCTTGTTACGCAGTCCGTTGTCGCCCTTGCGCACGGCGATGCCCACCTTGTCGCTTTCGTTGACCGGATCGCCCTTGAACTCGTAGTTCTTGCCGGCTTCGGATTTCAGCCAGTCGTAGTTGGCGTACTTGTCGGCGAGGATGGCGTCGACACGGCCGGAGGTCAGGTCCAGGTAGGCGTTTTCCTGGCCGTCGTAGAGGTTGACCTTGAACTCGCCGTCCATGCCACCGTTGTCATCCAGCCAGGTTGCCGCCTGGGTGGCGCGCTGGGTGCCGATGGTCTTGCCCTTGAGCGAGGCGCGGTCGGTCTTGAAGTCGACGTTCTTCGGTGCGATGAACTGCTGCTTGTTCGAGTAGTAGGGATCGGTGAAGTCGACGGCTTGCTTGCGCTCGTCGGTGATCGACAACGACGAGACGATGAAGTCGAACTTCTTGGCGTTCAACGCCGGGATGATGCCGTCCCAGTCGGAGGTGACCACTTCGCATTCGACCTTCATCTTGGCGCACAGGGCGTCGCCGATGTCCTTGTCGAAGCCGACGACCTGGCCGCTGGCATCCTTGTTGTTGAACGGTGGGTAGGCGGCTTCGATACCCATGCGCAGTTTCTCGGCGGCCATGGCGTTGGCCGACATCACCAGCGTGGCAGCAGCTGCCAGGAGGAACTTCTTGTAGGTCTGCATGTAGTGCTCCGTTAGCGGTGGCTGGACATGAATTGCTTGCAACGCGCCGAGGTCGGGTTCTCGAAGACCTGCTGCGGCGATCCCTGCTCTTCGACCAGGCCCTGGTGCAGGAAGACCACTTCACTGGACACCTGGCGGGCAAAGTTCATCTCGTGCGTCACCAGCAGCATGGTACGGCCTTCTTCGGCCAATGCGCGGATGACGTTAAGCACTTCCTGGACCATTTCCGGATCGAGCGCCGAGGTCGGCTCGTCGAACAGGATGACCTTGGGCTTCATGGCCAGGGTACGGGCGATGGCGGCACGCTGTTGCTGACCACCGGAAAGCTGCGCGGGGTAGCTGTGGCGTTTGTCGAAGATGCCGACCTTGTTCAGCAGCGCCTCGGCGTGCTCGGTGGCCTCGGCCTTGCTCTGGCCGAGCACGCGGCGCGGCGCCTCGATGATGTTGTCGAGGATCGACATGTGCGGCCACAGGTTGAAATTCTGGAAGACGAAGCCGATCTCGCTGCGCAGGCGGTTGATCTGGCGGTTGTCGGCGGCGATCAGGTCGCCGTTTTTCTGCGCCTTGAGCTTGAGGGTCTCGCCGGCGACGATGATTTCGCCCTGATGCGGGTTCTCCAGCAGGTTGATGCAGCGCAGCAGGGTGGACTTGCCAGAGCCGGACGAGCCGAGGATGGAGATCACGTCACCGTCGCGCGCGGTCAGCGAAATGCCCTTGAGAATTTCCTGCTCGCCATAGCGTTTGTGCAGGTTGCGGATTTCCAGCGCGGGCGTGGCCTGGGCCATGTGCGGTCCTCATGTATTCGGGTGCGTTCCCAGCTGTTGGCGGCCTTCCTGGCGAGCGCCACGCTAGCATAGCGGCGCAACGGCGGCCAACCGGGTCGCGGGGAGCTCGGGTCGCTGGTGGGACAGTTTGTCGCATCGCTGCAGTGGACTGTCGCCAGGATATCCGCAATGGCGTTTTGCCCAGCACCGGAGCTTTGATGAAAAAAGGCGCGATGGTGCCAGCTTTGTTCCGGTCTGGGAAGCCGTTTTTGGCCGGGTGGCACTGTGTCGCGGGTTATGCGAGTGCGCGGTTGCGCCTTGAGGTTGCGCTTTGCCCTGCCCTGAATTTGTGCCCAGGTGTTACCGAGGGGCACCTTTGGTGCGTTTGTAAGTGGGTATTTCAGTAATCCCAACTTGGCATGGGGATTTGACGACCTTTCGGTCAAAGCTTGGCACAATGCCCTGCAAGCCGCGTCGTTATTGGTTACAGAAACATTTCAGACGAAAGCCATTCTCAGCTGGCCCGCTTATTGCCATCCCGAAACCACTGAATGCGGCGACGCCCACTCACACCCCGGCGCGCCGGCCAGTCATTCGTGTAGTCCACCTCCTTACAAAGGTAGTTTTATGAGCGGTAACAATTCCAATGACCTCGCTCAGGGGCTCAAGCAACGGCATGTGACCATGCTGTCGATTGCCGGCGTGATCGGCGCCGGCCTGTTCGTCGGCTCCGGCCATGCCATCGCCGCTGCCGGCCCTGCTGTGCTGCTGGCCTACGCCGCCGCCGGTACCCTGGTGGTGCTGGTGATGCGTATGCTCGGCGAAATGGCGGTCGCCTCGCCTGACACCGGTTCCTTCTCCACCTACGCCGACCGCGCCATCGGGCGCTGGGCCGGTTTCACCATCGGCTGGCTGTATTGGTGGTTCTGGGTCCTGGTGATCCCGCTGGAGGCCAACGCCGCTGCCGCCATCCTGCATGCCTGGTTCCCGTCGGTGGACCTGTGGGCCTTTTCCCTGATCATCACCCTGGCGCTGACCGTCACCAACCTGTTCAGCGTGAAGAACTACGGTGAGTTCGAGTTCTGGTTCGCCCTGCTCAAGGTGCTGGCGATCATCGGTTTCATCGTCGTCGGCTGCGCGGCCATGTTCGGCATGGTGCCGAGCAGCCAGGTCAGCGGCATCAGCCACCTGTTCGATACCCAGGGCTTCATGCCCAATGGCCTGGGCGCGGTGCTGGCCGCGATGCTGACCACCATGTTCTCGTTCATGGGTACCGAGATCGTCACCATCGCCGCCGCCGAGTCGAAAGACCCGGGCCGCCAGATCAGCAAGGCCACCAACTCGGTGATCTGGCGTATCTGCCTGTTCTACCTGGTGTCGATCTTCCTGGTCGTGGCCATGGTGCCGTGGAACGATCCGACCCTGGCCGAGAAAGGCTCCTACCAGACCGTCCTCAGCCTGATCGGCGTGCCGAATGCCAAGCTGATCGTCGACATCGTCGTGCTGATCGCCGTGACCAGCTGCCTGAACTCGGCGCTGTACACCTCCTCGCGCATGCTGTTCTCCCTGAGCAAGCGTGGCGACGCCCCGGCCATCGCCCAGCGCACCACCAAGGCGGGCACCCCGCACTGGGCCGTGCTGCTCTCCACCGCCGCGGCCTTCCTGTGCGTGTTCGCCAACTTCCTGGCCCCGGCCGCGGTGTTCGAGTTCCTGCTGGCCAGCTCCGGCGCCATCGCCCTGCTGGTGTACCTGGTGATCGCCGTGTCGCAACTGCGCATGCGTGCCCAGCGTGAAGCGAAGGGCGAGAAGATCTCGTTCAAGATGTGGATGTTCCCGGGCCTGACCTGGGCGACCATCGCCTTCATCATTGCCATCCTGGTGGTGATGGGCCTGCGTGAAGACCACCGTGCCGAGATCATCGCCACGGCCATCCTGAGCATCGGTGTGGTGGCGGCTGGCCTGCTGGTGCACCGCAAGCGTGGCGCTGCTGCGCGGGTGGCGCTGGATAGCTGATCCGCTGGTGTGAAACGAAAAGGCCGCGCCCTGTGAGGGGGCGCGGCCTTTTTGTTTGACTTGTGCGGGTGGCGGGAGCGACTCAGCCGAACTGTTTCTGCTGTTGCTGCTGCCTGGCCACGACTTCCGAGGCAGTGACATAGGCGTCCTGGAACTCGTCGCTTTCCAGCCAGGCCATGGTGGTGTCCTCGTCGGCGCCGTCGAGCCATTTGCGGTAGGCGGTGAACACCAGGACGATGTAGTCGGTGGCGTGTTCTTCCTTGTGGCCCTTGAGCACCAGCGCCAGCAGTGGGTCGACCAGGAATACCGAGATCATCGGCACCAGGCCGTCTTCCTGGGCTTGCTTCATCTTCTCGAACAGGCTGGTGTAGCTGCCCGACTCCATGGCCTTGTTGAACACCTGCTCGACGCTGGCGCTGTCACCGGCGCTGGCCTTGACCGCCTGGCCGCTGCGCACCATGCGGTTCTGCTTGGCCTTGGTGGCGGCGCGTTTGGCGCGTTTCTGTTGTTTGGTGTTGGTGGCCATGGGGGTTGGTCCTTGGGGTGTCTGGTAAAGGCGCGTATTGAAGCGTAGTTGCCAGGGAAACCCAAGCAGGTATTCGAGATCGCCGGGGGCGCTTTGCGCCCCTTTCGCGACACAAGGCCGCTCCTACAGAGGTTACGTGATCCCCTGTAGGAGCGGCCTTGTGCCGCGAAAGGGCTGCGAATCAGTCGACCAGCACCGCCGGCTCATCCTCCTCGAACCCCCGCGAAGCCCGCCCGACCAGCAACGGATCCGGCGCATGCGCCACGCTGTGATCCTTGCCCGGATAATCCAGCGAATGCAGGAAATGCCGAATGCAGTTGATCCGCGCCCGCTTCTTGTCGTCCGATTTGATCACCGTCCACGGCGCGTCGGCGGTGTCGGTGTGGAAGAACATCGCTTCCTTGGCCGCGGTGTAGTCCTCCCACTTGTCCAGCGACTTGATGTCGATGGGCGACAGCTTCCAGTGCTTGAGCGGATCGTCGCGGCGAGAGATGAAGCGGCGCAACTGCTCCTCGCGGTTCACCGAGAACCAGAACTTGAACAGTAGGATGCCGCTGTTGCACAGCATGCGCTCCAGCTCCGGCGCCTGACGCATGAACTCCAGGTACTGCAGCGGCGAGCAGAAGTCCATGACCTTCTCGACCCCGGCGCGGTTGTACCAGGAGCGGTCGAAGAACACCATTTCACCGGCTGTGGGCAGGTGCTGGACATAGCGCTGGAAGTACCACTGCCCCTTCTCCTGCTCGGAGGGCTTTTCCAGTGCGACGATGCGCGCGCCGCGTGGGTTCAGGTGCTCCATGAAGCGCTTGATGGTGCCACCCTTGCCGGCGGCGTCACGGCCCTCGAACAGCACGACGATGCGCTGGCCGGTTTCCTTCGCCCAGTTCTGCACCTTGAGCAGCTCGATCTGCAGGTCATGCTTGGCCTTCTCATAGTCCTGGCGGCGCATGCGCGTGCGGTACGGGTAGTTGGCCGGCAGGCGCGCCGAGGTGCTGTCTTCGTTGCTGCCTTTGCGGGCGTTGGCCACTTCCAGGGCTGCTGGCTGCTGGCTGACCTGGGTGATGGTCTCTTGCGCGGCGGTGCTGGTGGCCGGCTTGCGCTGGCGTGGGCGACGAGGGCGGGGGGCTGGCTTGGGGCTGCTGTCGGCCTCGGTGGGCGCAGGCAGGAGGAGGGTGGCGGATTCTTCGCTCATGGAGGTCCTTGCGGGGGTCGGTCGAATGTCCACCTTCCATCCTATGCAGGAGCGACGGTAGGCATTTTGATATCGATCAACCAGGGGCGCAGGATTCCTGGAGCAAACTGCAGACAACAAAAAACCCGCACTAGGCGGGTTTCTTGTGTCGCTTCGGGTAACTTTGCAACCACCAGAAGCTTGAAGGTGGTGCCCAGAGACGGAGTCGAACCGCCGACACGAGGATTTTCAATCCTCTGCTCTACCGACTGAGCTATCTGGGCGACGAGGTGCATTAAATAGATTTCCGAACCGACCGTCAACGACTTTTTTGAAAAAATTTAAATTAATTCCGTCGCTTACGGTTTTTGGGGTCAATTTGAGGGTGGCACGTAGCCTTCGGCCTGGGCGTAATCCTCACCGGCGAAGAACTTGTCCATCTCGGCCTGGATGAATTTGCGGTCCTCGGCATTCATCATGTTCAGGCGCTTCTCGTTGATCAGCATGGTCTGGTGGTCCTGCCACTCCTTCCAGGCTTTCTGCGAGATGTGCTCGAAGATGTCCTGGCCCTTGGCGCCCGGATAGGGCGGGCGGTCCAGGCCTGGGAGTTCTTCGTTGTACTTGCGGCACTTCACGGTGCGGGTCATGGCTTGTCTCCTGCAATCAGTTCGTCGGCCGCGCGTTGCAGCAGCTTCTTGACCGGGGCGGCGAGGCCCAGGCGCGGCGGGGTGGCGAGGTTATACCAGAGCCAGTCGGGCTCGGCCACGTGCGAGCCGACGGGCTCGACACGCACCAGCCAGGGCTCGATGGCCAGCTGGAAATGGCTGAAGGTATGGGTCAGGCCGTCCAGGGCCTGGCTGCCGCTCAGGCGCAGGCCGTGCTGGTAGGCGAGGTCGTCGAGCTGTTCCAGGCTGTCCAGCTCCGGCAGGCTCCACAGTCCGCCCCACAGGCCGGTGGAAGGCCGGCGATAGAGCAGGATCGCGCCTTCGTGGTTGGTCAGCAGCGGCATCAGGGTCTTGCGCTGGGGCAGGGCCTTGCGCGGCTTGGGCTCGGGGTAGCGGGTTTCCTCGCCATGCAGGTGCGCCTCACAACCCCTTTGCAGCGGGCAGATCAGGCAACTGGGCTTGCTGCGGGTGCACAGCGTGGCGCCCATGTCCATCATCGCCTGGGTGAAGTGGTTGACCCGGGTCATCGGTGTGAAGCGCTCGGCGGTGGCCCATAGCTGGTTGGCCACTTTGGGTTCGCCGGGGTAGCCGGCCTGTGCGGTAAAGCGGGCCAGCACGCGCTTGACGTTGCCGTCGAGGATCGGCGCGCGGATGCCCATGCTGATGCTGGCGATGGCGCCCGCCGTGGAGCGACCGATGCCGGGCAATTCGGTGAGTTGCTCGACGCTGCGCGGGAACTCGCCGCCATGCTGCTCGACAACGATCTTCGCGGCTTTTTGCAGGTTACGGGCGCGGGTGTAGTAGCCCAGGCCCGTCCACAGGTGCAGCACTTCGTCCTCCGGCGCCTCGGCCAGGGCCTGCACGGTCGGCAGGGCCTGCATGAACCGGTCGAAGTAGTTGAGCACGGTGCTGACTTGCGTCTGCTGCAGCATGATTTCGGAGACCCACACCCGATACGGGGTGATGCCCTGTTGCCAGGGCAGGTCGTGGCGGCCGTGCTGGTCGTACCAGTCCAGCACGGCGCTGGAGAACTGCTGGGGGCTCATCGTTTGAACAGCCCCTTGAGCGCATCTTTGAGTTCCGGGCTCACCTTGTCTCCGAGTTTCTCTTCGAGTTTTTCATCGATCTTGTCCTTCAGGCGGTTGCCGGCCAGCTTCGCGGCGACCTTGCCCAGGCCATCCTGGTCCAGGCGGCAGGCCTTGGCACCCAGCTCCAGCGGGCCACGGCAGCGCAGCGGCACTTCGACGCCGGTAAAGCGCTCGTTGACCTGGCAGGCCGGGTCGGGCATGGCGCGCTGGTCGCCCTCGACGATCACGCCGACGTTGTAGTCCATGCCCAGCACGCGCAGGTCGAGGTCGCCATGGCCATTGACGGTCAGGCCCGGGATGCGCGCCTTGAGGTCCGGGTTGCTGGCCACGCCGTTACGCACCACCAGGCTGCCGCGCAGTTCCTGGAAGGGCGTGTCCTTGCCCCGCTGTTCGCCGCTGAGCTGCTTGCGGTTGAGGGTGGCGATGGCCTGGCACAGCTGCTGTTCCAGGTTGGCGTTGACCAGCACACCGTCGTTGATGGTGAAGCTGGCGTTGCCGTTGAGGGTATCGACCAGGGCTTTCTGGCTGTTGCCGGTGGCGGTCAGGTCGCTGTTCAGGGTCAGCAGGCCCTTGACCGGCGGCGCCTGGTCCGGGCTTTCGCGCTTGATGAAGTGCTCCACCGGCACGCGATTGATCTTGGTGTTCACGCCGATCTGCGGCACGGCGGGGCGTACATCGACAGTGCCCTTGGCCTCGAAGGTGCCGTTGTACAGGCCGCCGCGCAGGCTCTGCAGGGTGACCAGGCCGGCCTGGCCGCTGGCGGTCAGCTGTGCGTCACTGATCGGCAGCTTGTCCAGGGTCAGCGCGCCGAACGACAGGTCAGCTTGCAGGTCCAGGGCGCGCAGGCGATCGACCGGTAGCAGCTTGTCGTTACTCCAGGCCACCTGGGTCGGTGCGTCGGGCAGCGGTGTGGTGCCCGCGCCGGCGACGGCGGTGGCTTCCTGCTGCTTGACCTCGGCCTGGCGCGCCGCCGTGGCGCCCTTGGCCTCTTCGCTTTTGGCCGGCAGGTAGCGATCGGCGTCGAACGTGTCGGCTTTGAGGCGCACGCGCAATGCTTGCTTGGCGAAATCGTCCACGGCGACACGGCCGGTGAAAGTGCTGTCGTCCAGCTTCACCGCCAGGTCTTCCAGGGCCAGGCTGTTCTGTGTGCCCTGCAGGCGGGTGACCAGCTCCAGCTTCTTGAACGCCGCCGGGTCGGCGGTGGCCGGTAGCGGGTGGCCGATGCCGTCGAGGAAGGTGCGCAGGTCGAACTGGGCGATGGACAGGCCGCCGCTGACCTGCGGGGCCTTGTCCAGGTCGCGCACGTTCAGCTCGCCCAGGGCGCGCAGCTGGTTGGCCGAGACCTTCAGGCCGCTCCAGGACGCGACATTGGCCGCCAGATCGACCAGCACCTGGCCTTGGGCAACGAAGGTCAGGGTCTTGCCGGCCAGCGGCTCGCCCGAGGTCTCGCCGGACAGGCGCATGTCCTCGAGGTTGTAGCGCTTGAGCTTGCGGTCGAAGCGCAGCTCGCCGGTCAGCTCGGTGCGCGCCTTGATGTTCGGCTGGCTGGCGCTGAGGAAGGCACTGGCCTTGAGCGCGATGTTCGCGCCTTCGTGCACGGGGCCGGTGCTCAGCTGGATACTTTCGGCGCCGTAGGTCTGCCCGGCCTTCTCGTCGGTATAGAGCACGCGGGCGTTGTTGACGGTCAGGCTGTCGATGTCGAGCTTGACCGAGCGCTCGCTGGCTTCCGACGTTGCTGGCGCGGCGGCAGGCGTATCAACTGGTGTGCTCGCCGGCGCGCCGGCGACGGTCGGCTGCGGTAGCGGCTTGCCGATGTCCTCCCAGTTGCCGTGGCCATTGGCGTCGCGGGTCAGGGTCAGGTTGAGGCCCTCGACCCGCACATCGCTCATCTGCACCTCGCGGCGCAGCAGCGGCAGAACGCGCACCGACAGGCCGAGCATCTGCAGGTCGGCGAACGGCACCTTGGGGTTGTTCAGCGTGGCGATGCTCGCCTCGTGCAGCTCCAGGCCCAGCCAGGGGAACAGGCTCCAGCCGATGTCGCCGTTGAGGGTCAGTTCCACATGGGCCTTGTCGCGGGCCAGCTTGCGGATTTCATCTTTGTAGTCGTTGGGATCGAAGAGGTGGGTCAGGGCGAAGCCCAGCGCCACGATGATCAGCAACAACCCGAGAAGCCCCAGCCCCAGGATTTTGCCGAACGCTTTCATGGGCGAGTCCTTGTAGTCCGATTTAGAAATTCAGCGGCGAGTATAGCGCCGTGGCACTTGGCTCTGCGTATCCGACATTTCGACAGTGGGAATGATGACAGTTCATTTATCGCCTGCTCGGACCTCATCGCGGGGCCGAGACCAGCGTGGTACCTGCGTGGGAGCGGGCTAGCCCCGCGATGAGGCCCGAACAGGCGACACAACCTCACCTGAATACACGAAATACCGATTCAGCTGACGAAAAAAACACGATATCAGATTGCTTTCATGTCACCGCCTGCTGGTAATCTTGCGCCCGCCCGTGGAGCCCCCGCGACCCATTGTCGCGGGGTGCCAGCCCAAGCGGCCGGGCTGCCTTGCGTGCAGCCAAAGCAGAGCCGTCCATGCGCACAGCCCACCTACAAAAGGAACAATCCATGAACAGCAGTATCACGGCGGGGACGGTGGCGAGCGCGCCGGGCTTCCTGTCGAAGGAGCGCATCATCGCCCGCCCGGGCTTCAACCGCTGGCTGGTGCCGCCGGCGGCCCTGGCGATTCACCTGTGCATCGGCATGGCCTATGGCTTCTCGGTGTTCTGGCTGCCGCTGTCCCAGGCCCTGGGTGTCAGCGCGCCGGTGGCCTGCGCCGCCGACATGGGCTTCGTCGCCCGCCTGTTCAGCGCCGAGTGCGACTGGCCGATCTCGATGCTCAGCTGGATCTACACCCTGTTCTTCGTGTTCCTTGGCTGCTCGGCCGCAGTGCTCGGCGGCTGGCTGGAGCACGCCGGCCCGCGCAAGGCCGGCCTGGTATCGGCGCTGTGCTGGTGCGGCGGCCTGCTGATCTCGGCGATCGGCGTGAAGACCCACCAGCTGTGGCTGATGTGGCTGGGCTCGGGGGTGATCGGCGGGATCGGCCTGGGCCTGGGCTACATTTCGCCGGTGTCGACACTGATCAAGTGGTTCCCGGACAAGCGCGGCATGGCCACCGGCATGGCGATCATGGGCTTTGGCGGGGGTGCCATGGTGGGCGCGCCGCTGGCCACCGCGCTGATGGGCCATTTCTCCAGCCCGACCGAAGTGGGCGTATGGCAGAGCTTCGTCGCCATGGCCGCGATCTACTTCGTGTTCATGACCGCCGGCGCCCTGGCCTACCGCGTGCCACCGACCGGCTGGAAGCCTGAAGGCTGGACGCCGCCGGCGAAGAAGGCCAACGCCATGGTCACCGACCGTCACGTGCACGTCAGCGTGGCCTGGAAGACCCCGCAGTTCGCCCTGGTGTGGCTGGTGCTGTGCCTGAACGTGTCGGCCGGTATCGGCATCCTCGGCATGGCCTCGCCGCTGCTGCAGGAAGTGTTCGCCGGCAAGCTGCTGGGCAACGAGCTGACGTTCAGTGAGCTGAATGCCGCGCAGCTGGCGCAGATCGCCGCCATTGCCGCCGGTTTCACCGGCCTACTGAGCCTGTTCAACATCGGCGGGCGATTCTTCTGGGCGTCGTTCTCTGACTACATCGGCCGCAAGAACACTTACTTCGCCTTCTTCGCCCTGGGCGTGGGCCTCTACAGCCTGGTGCCGAACATGGGGCACATCGGCAACGTGGCGCTGTTCGTGGCGGCGTTCTGCATCATCCTGTCGATGTACGGCGGCGGTTTCGCCACCGTGCCGGCGTACCTGGCCGACCTGTTCGGCACGCAGATGGTCGGCGCCATCCATGGTCGCCTGCTGACTGCCTGGGCGGCGGCCGGCGTGCTCGGCCCGGTGCTGATCACCTACCTGCGCGAGGCGCAGCTGGCGGCGGGGGTGGAGCGGGCCGCGGCCTACGACATGACCTTGTACATCCTCGCCGGCCTGCTGGTCCTGGGGTTCATCTGCAACATGCTGGTGCGGCCGGTGGCGGACAAGTACTTCATGACCGATGCCGAACTGGCTGCCGAGCGAGCGCTGAGCCATGACAAGGGCGTGGATTCGGCGCGCTCGCTGGAGTGGCATGCGGCGCCGGGCAGCCTGCCGTTGGTGCTGCTGGCCTGGGCCGTGGTGGTGATTCCGCTGGCCTGGGGGGTGTGGATCACCCTGCAGAAGACGGCGGTGCTGTTTCACTGATTGAGATCGTTGGGGGCGCTTTGCGCCCCTTTCGCGGCACAAGGCCGCTCCTACAGAGGTAGCGCAATGCTTTGTAGGAGCGGCCTTGTGCCGCGAAGGGGCTGCAAAGCAGCCCTAGGGCTCGGTTGTATAGACCTGTAGACCTGTCCCACCCCCGTAATTACTAGCCCTGCCATATGTCATCCGCGTTTCAAGCCGGCGCGTTCTGGGCCTATAATGGAGCCCTTTTCGCCCAATGATTTTGCGGAGCTGGTGATGGTCGAACGTAAGGCTTCCGTCGAGCGCAATACCCTGGAAACCCAGGTCAAGTGCTCGATCAACCTCGATGGCAGCGGCAAGGCCCGATTTGAAATCGGCGTGCCTTTCCTTGAACACATGCTCGACCAGATCGCCCGACATGGGCTGATCGACCTGGATATCGAGTGCAAGGGCGACCTGCATATCGACGATCACCATACCGTCGAGGACGTCGGCATCACCCTGGGCATGGCGTTCGCCCAAGCCATCGGCGACAAGAAAGGCATCTTCCGCTACGGCCATGCCTATGTGCCGCTGGACGAGGCGCTGTCGCGCGTGGTCATCGACTTCTCGGGGCGTCCGGGCCTGCAGATGCATGTGCCCTACACCCGCGCCACCGTCGGCGGCTTCGATGTCGACCTGTTCCAGGAATTCTTCCAGGGCTTCGTCAACCACGCCCTGGTGACCCTGCACATCGACAACCTGCGTGGCCACAACACCCACCACCAGATCGAGACCGTGTTCAAGGCTTTCGGCCGCGCGCTGCGCATGGCCGTCACCCTCGACGAGCGCATGGCCGGGCAGATGCCGTCCACCAAAGGGTGCCTGTAAATGCAAACGGTAGCCGTAATCGACTATGGCATGGGCAACCTGCACTCGGTGGCCAAGGCCCTCGAGCACGTGGGCGCCGGCAAGGTGCTGGTGACCAGCGACGCCGCGGTGATTCGTGAGGCCGACCGCGTGGTGTTCCCCGGCGTCGGCGCGATCCGCGACTGCATGGCCGAGATCCGCCGCCTGGGCTTCGACAGCCTGGTGCGCGAGGTCAGCCAGGATCGCCCGTTCCTCGGCATCTGCGTGGGCATGCAGGCATTGCTCGACCACAGCGAGGAAAACGATGGCGTCGACTGCATCGGGCTGTTCCCCGGCCAGGTGCGTTTCTTCGGTAAAGATCTGAAGGAAGACGGCGAGCACCTGAAAGTGCCGCACATGGGCTGGAACGAAGTGAGCCAGACCATCGACCACCCGCTGTGGCACGACATCCCCGACCGCGCGCGCTTCTACTTCGTGCACAGCTACTACATCAACGCCGGCAAGCCGGGTCAGGTGGTCGGTCGCGGTCACTATGGCGTCGACTTCGCCGCCGCGCTGGCCGATGGCTCGCGCTTTGCCGTGCAGTTCCACCCGGAGAAGAGCCATACCCATGGCCTGCAGCTACTGCAGAACTTCGTCGCCTGGGACGGGCGCTGGTAAATGAGCCGATCGAAGACCAAGGCCCCGATCATCACGCTGACCCCGGAGCAGGAGCGCGACGCGCTCGACACGCTCAAGCGCTTCCTCGAAGACCGCTTCGAGCTGCAGTTGGGGTCGTTCGAGGTGGCCGAGGTCCTCGAGCTGTTCAGCAAGGAAATTGCACCCCACTACTACAACAGGGCGATTGCCGATGTTCAGCTGCACCTCAAGGAGCGGTTCGAAAGCATCGAAAGCGACCTGTGGGCGCTCGAGAAGCCCTGAACCCAACGAACAAGACAGGTTGCCAAGATGCTGATTATCCCCGCTATCGATCTCAAGGACGGTGCTTGCGTACGCCTGCGCCAAGGCCGCATGGAAGACTCCACCGTATTCTCCGACGACCCGGTGAGCATGGCCGCCAAATGGGTCGAGGGTGGCTGCCGTCGCCTGCACCTGGTCGACCTGAACGGCGCCTTCGAAGGCCAGCCGGTCAATGGTGAGGTGGTCACCGCCATCGCCAAGCGCTACCCGAACCTGCCGATCCAGATCGGCGGCGGCATCCGCTCGCTGGAAACCATCGAGCACTACGTCAAGGCCGGCGTCAGCCACGTGATCATCGGCACCAAGGCGGTCAAGCAACCGGAGTTCGTCGCCGAAGCGTGCAAGGCCTTCCCGGGCAAGGTCATCGTCGGCCTTGATGCGAAGGACGGCTTCGTCGCCACCGACGGCTGGGCCGAAGTGAGCTCGGTGCAGGTCATCGACCTGGCCAAGCGTTTCGAGGCCGATGGCGTCTCGGCGATCGTCTATACCGACATCGCCAAGGACGGCATGATGCAGGGCTGCAACGTGCCGTTCACCAAGGCCCTGGCCGAAGCCACCTCGATCCCGGTGATCGCCTCGGGCGGCATCCACAACCTGGGCGACATCAAGGCCCTGCTGGACGCCAAGGCCCCCGGCATCATCGGCGCCATCACTGGCCGTGCCATCTACGAAGGCACCCTCGACGTCGCCGAGGCCCAGGCCTTCTGCGACAACTACCAAGGCTGAGGAACGACCATGGCACTGGCCAAGCGCATCATCCCTTGCCTGGACGTGGACAACGGCCGGGTGGTCAAGGGCGTCAAGTTCGAGAACATCCGTGATGCCGGCGACCCGGTGGAGATCGCCCGCCGCTACAACGAGCAGGGCGCGGATGAGATCACCTTCCTGGATATCACCGCCAGCGTCGATGGCCGTGACACCACCCTGCATACCGTCGAGCGCATGGCCAGCCAGGTGTTCATCCCGCTGACCGTGGGCGGTGGCGTACGTACCGTGCAGGACATCCGCAACCTGCTCAACGCCGGTGCCGACAAGGTGTCGATCAACACCGCTGCGGTGTTCAACCCGGAGTTCGTCGGTGAGGCGGCGGACCGTTTCGGTTCGCAGTGCATCGTGGTTGCCATCGACGCCAAGAAAGTCTCCGGCCCCGGTGAAACGCCGCGTTGGGAGATATTCACCCACGGTGGTCGCAAGCCGACCGGGCTGGATGCCGTCGAGTGGGCGAAGAAGATGGAAGGCCTGGGGGCTGGCGAGATCCTGCTGACCAGCATGGACCAGGATGGCATGAAGAACGGCTTCGACCTGGGGGTTACCCGGGCGATCAGCGATGCGCTGGGAATTCCGGTGATTGCCTCGGGTGGCGTGGGCAACCTGCAACACCTGGCGGACGGGATTCTGGAAGGGCATGCCAGCGCGGTGCTGGCGGCCAGTATCTTCCACTTTGGCGAGTACACGGTGCCTGAGGCGAAGGCCTACATGGCTTCGCGTGGGATCGTCGTTCGCTAAGCCATTGCTGGGAGGGCTTTGCCCTCCTTTCCGGCCGGTCCGACGCCTCGGCAAGGCCGCTCCTACAGGGGAACGCGTGTCCGTTTTCTGTAGGAGCGGCCTTGTGCCGCGAAAGGGCCGCAAGGCGGCCCCAATGCCATCACCCGTGATTCTTGCCGAGTAACGCGTGATACAGCTCGGTATCCCCCAGAATCCCCACCACCTTGTCGTTATCCTGCAACACCAGCTTGTTGCCAGTCTGGTAACGAATCCGCAGCGCCTCGCGCATGCCGATATCGGCGTGCACCACGGTCGGCCTGCGCTCCAGCAGCTCCACATCCTGCCCCGGTGCCCAGTTCTGCATGTCCAGCCCGTTCTGGCCCTGGCGCGCGCGCTTGAGCGAGCCCCCTTCGCCGAGGTCCAGCCATGAGTCGATCCCCGGGTCCAGGCACACCGAGCCGTTGACCCGCTTGCACTGGTCCAGGCTGCGCATCAGGCTGCGGCCGCACAGTACGTTGAGCGGGTTGGTGTGGGCGACGAAGGTGCGCACGTACTCGTCGGCCGGGTTGAGCACGATGTCTTCCGGCTTGCTGTACTGGATGATCCGCCCGTCCTTCATGATCGCGATGCGGCTACCCAGTTTCAGGGCTTCGTCGAGGTCGTGGCTGACGAACACGATGGTCTTGCTCAGCTTGCTCTGCAGGGCCAGCAGTTCGTCCTGCAGGCCTTGGCGGATCAGCGGGTCGAGGGCCGAGAACGGCTCGTCCATCAACAGGATGTCGGCGTCCATCGCCAGCGCCCGGGCCAGGCCCACGCGCTGCTGCATGCCGCCGGAGAGTTCGTCCGGCTTCTTGTTGCGCCACTGGGTCAGGCCCACCAGCTCGAGCTTCTCGTCGACCAGCTTGCGCCGTTCCTTCTCCGGGCGGCCCTGCATTTCCAAGCCGAAACTGATGTTCTCGCGCACCGTCAGCCAGGGCATCAGGGCGAACTTCTGGAACACCATGGCGATGCGCTTGGTGCGCATCATCTTCAGTTCCGCCGGGGTGCAGTGGGCAATGTCGATGTGCTTGCCTTCATGCTCGACGAACAGCTTGCCGCGGCTCACCGTGTTGAGGCCGTTGATGCAGCGCAGCAGGCTGGATTTGCCCGAGCCGGACAGGCCCATCAGCACGCAGATCTCGCCCTTGTTGATGTCCAGGTTGGCCTTCTCGACGCCGACCACCAGGCCCGTCTGCTTGAGAATCTGCTCGCGGGTCTTGCCCTGGTCGAGCAGGGAAAGCGCCTCGCGCGGCTTGTTGGAGAAGATGACGTCGACGTCTTCGAAACGAATGATGCTCATGCCTCACCCCTTACCGGCAGCTCCGGTTGCTTGCAGATACGGTCGAGCATGATTGCCAGCAGCACGATCGCCAGGCCCGCTTCGAAGCCCAGGGAGATATCGGCGGTGTTCAAGGCGTTGACCACGGGTTTGCCCAGGCCGTCTGCGCCCACCAGGGCGGCGATCACCACCATCGACAGCGACAGCATGATGCACTGGGTCACGCCGGCGGCGATGCTCGGCATGGCGTGGGGCAGTTCGATGCGGGTCAGCAACTGGCGGCGCGAGCAGCCGAAGGCCTTGCCGGCGTCCATCAGTTCCTGCGGCACGTCGCAGATGCCCAGATAAGTGAGGCGGATGGGTGCGGCGATGGCGAACACCACGGTGGAGATCAGCCCCGGTACCACGCCCAGGCCGAACAGGGTCAGGGTCGGGATCAGGTAGACGAAGGTGGGCACGGTCTGCATCAGGTCCAGCACCGGGCGCATGGCGGTATAGAACATCGGCTTGTGCGCGGCGGCGATGCCCAGCGGCACGCCGATGACCACGCAGACTACCGTGGCGAAGGTGACCTGCGCCAGGGTTTCCATGGTTTCCTGCCAGTAGCCCAGGTTGAGGATCAGCAGGAACGACAGGGCGACGAATACGGTAAGGGCCCACTTGCGCTGGATCAGGTGCGCGAGGGCGGCGAACAGGGCGATGAGCACGAACGGGTTGAACCAGGTCAGGGCGCTGGTGACCCCATGGATCATGAACTCCAGGCCTGCGGCGATGGCGTCGAAGTAACTGGCGCCGTTCTGGGTCAACCATTCGACGAATGAGGCGATGTACTGCCCCAGGGGTATTTTCTGATCGATAAGCATGATAGCGAGCTTCCACCTGCAAAGATTGAAATCAGTCCGGGGCGGGCACGGTCCCGCCCCGCGGTGTTGCCATTGCGTCTTGCGTTATTGCGTCAGTTTGGCCTTGGCCGCCTCGAGGCCTGGCTTGCCGTCCACGGTGGTCACGCCGGCCAGCCAGGCATCCAGCTTGCCGGGGTTGTCCTTGAGCCACTTCTTGGCCGCTGCCTCGGGTTTCATCTTGTCGTCCAGGACATAGCCCATCATGGTGCTTTCATCCTTGAGCTCGAACGACAGGTTCTTCAGCAACTGGCCGACGTTGGCGCACTCCTGCGCATAGCCCTTGCGGGTGTTGGTGAGCACGGTGGCCTTGCCGAAGTCGGGACCGAAATAGGCGTCCCCGCCGGTCAGGTACTGCATCTTGAAGCGGGTGTTCATCGGGTGTGGTTCCCAACCGAGGAACACGATCGCCTCGTCGCGCTTCTGCGCCCGGTCGACCTGGGCGAGCATGCCGGCCTCGCTGGACTGCACGATCTGGAAGCCGGCGTCCTTCAGGCCGAAGGCGTTGTCGTCGATCATCTTCTGGATGGTGCGGTTGCCGTCGTTGCCGGGTTCGATACCGTAGATCTTGCCCTTGAGGTCCTGCTTGAACTTGGGCAGGTCGGCGAAATCCTTCAGGCCCTTGTCATACAGGGCCTGGGGCACGGCCAGGGTGTACTTGGCGTTCTCCAGGTTGGCGCGCACGGTCTCGACGGTGCCGGCGTCGCGGTACTGCTTGATGTCGTTCTCCATGGTCGGCATCCAGTTGCCGAGAAACACGTCCAGGTCCTTGCCGGTGGCCAGCGACTTGTAGGTCACCGGTACCGAGATCATGGTGGTGTGGGTCTTGTAGCCCAGGGCTTCGAGCACGACGCTGGTGGTCGCGGTGGTGACCGTGATGTCGGTCCAGCCGACATCCGAGAAACGCACCGTCTGACACTGCTCGGGTTCGGCGGCCTGGGCCAGCAGCGGAGCGGACAGCAACGCGACCAGCAACAGCTTGGGTGAACCTTTCATGGATGGACTCCTGTGATTTTATCTTCGGGTTCGCGTGGGTCGCCGGGCGTTCTCAGGGCTCCGGTCGACCAGGCCTGCAGAGGGCAGGATGCGAGGCCGTGCAATACGAGTCGCTTTCGATAATCCTCCAGCGTTCGGCAATCGCCTACTGGTGGCGTCGTATCCAGTACAGGACGGGTCGCATCCAGTACGGACGATGTCGCAACTGGATTTTTCCACCCCCCGGCCTCGGTTTTTACGGCGTCCCGGCGCTGGAAAACGGCGCACGCAGGGCCGGTGCAGTGGCGGCGCTGCTGGACAAAAGTACGTCGGTTGCAGACGGCGAGGGGGTGGGCAAAAGCCCGATGATGCGAGCATTCCGAGGCGGCTCGAGCTTTCAGCCTAGCAGTTGCGCAAGGCGGTGTTCGGCGCTGCGAGACAAGCCCATCAAGAGGTGATGCGACAATGGCCATCAGCGTGTTCGACCTGTTCAAGATCGGTGTCGGGCCTTCCAGCTCACACACCGTCGGCCCCATGCGCGCTGGCGCGCTGTTCGTCCAGGGGCTGCGTGAACGCGGCGAGCTGGAGTGGGTACGGCGCATCGAGGTGCGGCTGTATGGCTCGCTGTCGGCCACCGGTGTCGGCCATGGCACCGACAACGCCACGATTATGGGCCTGATGGGCGAATGGCCCGACGCCATCGACCCCAGCCAGATCACCCCGCGCATCGCCGACCTGCGCGAAACCCACGTGCTCAAGCTCGACAACCGCTTGCCCATCGAATTCGTCTGGGCCCGCGACATGCTGCTGCTGGACGAGAACCTGCCGTATCACCCCAACGCCATGACCCTGATCGCCGAAGGCGAGGGCGGCGAGCTGCACCGCGACACTTACTACTCGGTGGGCGGCGGCTTCGTGGTCGATGCCGCCCAGGCCGCCAGTGGTGTGCTGGACGCCGACCAGACCGTGCTGCCCTACGACTTCAACAGCGCCGCCGAGCTGCTGCAGCTATGCAGGCAAAACGACCTGAGCGTGTCGCAATTGATGCTGGCCAACGAGAAGGTCTGGCGTAACGAAGAAGAGATCCGCGCCGGCCTGCTCAAGCTCTGGCAGGCCATGCAGGAGTGCGTGGACAACGGCCTCAAGCACGAAGGGATTCTGCCCGGCGGGCTCAATGTGCGCCGCCGCGCCGCCAAGCTGCACCGCAGCCTGCAGGAGCTGGGCAAGCCTAATGTGATCGGCTCGACCATGAGCGCCATGGAGTGGGTCAACCTCTACGCCCTGGCGGTCAACGAGGAGAATGCCGCTGGCGGGCGCATGGTCACCGCGCCCACCAACGGCGCGGCCGGGATCATCCCGGCGGTGCTGCACTACTACATGCGTTTCTCCGATGTGGTGGACGAATCCAACGTGGTGGATTTCTTCCTCGGCGCGGCGGCGGTGGGCATCCTGTGCAAGAAGAATGCCTCGATCTCCGGCGCCGAGGTCGGTTGCCAGGGCGAGGTCGGTTCGGCCTGCGCCATGGCCGCGGCGGGCCTGGCCGAAGTGCTGGGCGCGACGCCCGCGCAGCTGGAGAACGCCGCCGAGATCGCCCTGGAGCACAACCTCGGCTTGACCTGCGATCCGGTTGGCGGCCTGGTCCAGGTGCCGTGCATCGAGCGCAACGCCATCGCCGCGGTGAAGGCGATCAACGCCGTGCAGATGGCCCTGCGCGGCGACGGCGAGCACTTCATCTCCCTCGACCAGGTGATCCGCACCATGCGCGATACCGGCGCCGACATGCACGACAAGTACAAGGAAACCTCGCGTGGCGGCCTGGCGGTCAGCGTCATCGAGTGCTGATGCGCCGTTCTGGCCCACGCCTGACCGATGCGCCACATTCTGGCGCATCGGTTGTCATCTACCGGCCGTCGCCTGTCGTTACCAGCAGGGTCGTTGTCGGTGACACTCAAGTCTGTCGCATCTGGGCAACCTTCCCACAAGTGCTACCGAATTGCTCAGCGGTGACGCGCAGGGGCGCTGGCGCGCCCGTTTGCGTTTGACCTGACGCTCATCACCCGGCCCGCTGGAAGGCGCATGCCGACGTCGTTTTTGGGTTTTATTGGATGAGCGTTCAATTTCAGGCATGCCATTTGCGTTGAGATTGGCAAAGCCCCTGCATACGAAACGGGGCCATTACAAGAACAGTGCTCGCCTGAGGCACACCCTGCATTGTGTGAGGAGAAATCGCGATGACGTCGTACACCTCCGGGAACCCAACCCAGAACCGCACAGCACCCCAGTCCATTGGTTTTCTCCTGCTGGACAACTTCACTCTCATTTCCCTGGCCTCGGCCGTCGAGCCCCTCCGTATGGCCAACCAGCTGTCCGGCCGCGAGCTGTACCGCTGGCACACGCTGACCGTCGACGGTGGCCAGGTATGGGCCAGTGATGGCCTGCAGATCACACCGGACGCGGCGATGCACAACGCACCGCCCATGGACACGGTGATCGTCTGCGGCGGCGTGGGCATCCAGCGCACCGTCACCCGCGAGCACGTCACTTGGCTGCAGGCCCAGGCCCGCCAGTCGCGCCGCCTGGGTGCGGTGTGCACCGGCAGCTGGGCGCTGGCCTGCGCCGGCCTGCTCGACGGATTCGACTGCAGCGTGCACTGGGAATGCCTGGCGGCGATGCAGGAAGCCTATCCTCGGGTGAACATGAGCACCCGCCTGTTCACCCTCGACCGCAACCGCTTCACCAGCTCCGGCGGCACTGCGCCGCTGGACATGATGCTGCACCTGATCAGCCGCGATCATGGCCGCGAGCTGTCGGCGGCGATCTCCGAGATGTTCGTCTACGAACGCATCCGCAACGAGCAGGACCACCAGCGCGTGCCGCTCAAGCATATGCTCGGCACCAACCAGCCGAAGCTGCAGGAAATCGTCGCGCTGATGGAGGCCAACCTCGAGGAGCCGATCGACCTGGACGAACTGGCGGTATACGTGGCGGTGTCGCGGCGCCAGCTCGAGCGATTGTTCCAGAAGTACCTGCACTGCTCGCCGTCGCGCTACTACCTCAAGCTGCGCCTGATCCGTGCGCGGCAACTGCTCAAGCAGACGCCGATGTCGATCATCGAGGTGGCGTCGGTGTGCGGGTTCGTCTCCACGCCGCACTTCTCCAAGTGCTATCGCGAGTACTTCGGCATTCCGCCGCGTGACGAGCGCGTGGGTTCGAACACCACGCAACAGGTGGCGATGATGCCGATTCCGCAGGCCATGGCCCTGTCGCCGCACAGCGGGCCGATGGCGGCGCTGAGCCAGGCGCGCAACGAGTCGACATTTGCCAGCGTGCGCCTATAGCTGAAAACTGGCCCCCTGTAGGAGCGGCCTTGTGCCGCGATGGGGCGCGCAGCGGCCCTGGGTTCCAGCAACGCTGCACTATCGATGGGGCTGCTTCGCAGCCCTTTCGCGACGCAAGGCCGCCAGTCAATGCTTCAGGCGCGCTTGTTGAACTGCGCCAACGCCGGCAGCAACTGCTTGTCGATAGCCTGGCGCACGGCCGGCAGGATCGTCGCGCTGCCGGTGTACATCTGCTCGACCATGCCCTTCAGGGCCCGCGCATTGGGCTCGGTCAGTCCGCGTATCACCACCTCGCAGGCCTGCTCGGCACTGGCGCCGGCCGGAATGTCGAAACCCCGCGAGCGCAGTTGGCCCAGCAGGTCGTCCTGGTCGATCAAGTCCGCATGCATCATGACTAATGTCCTTCGCCACTGTTGTTTGCCATCGATTCTGTGTCCGACGCGCCAGGGCGGCAAGGGCGGATTGTCGCGATGGCCGCTTTGGCTAAGAACAGGTCGTTTACGGCTAAATCGGCGGGGAGGGAAGGCCCCACACTGGAGTCATTCACGGCACCGAGGGTTTGGTCACCCTCACTTCATGCACAGTGGATGTTGCTCGCTCTTGGCCCCGGATGCTCACGGCTTTCCGGGGTTGTTTTTTTGGGCGACCTATTAATTTTGCTAGTTGTTGGCCATCGTGCCTGCATCTCTAATGAGGTCGTTCGAAAAAAGGAGCAGCGGCATGACCTCGCCAATGAGAATGATGCTAGCAGTGACGTTAGCTGTTTCCCTTCTTTCTGCTTGTTCCTTGACCCAGCAGGTATCAGCGCCAACGGCCCGTGCGGCGCCAGCGCTATTCGAGCTTGGGCCTACAATGGACCGCCAAGGCTGGCTTGAAATGCAGCGCAAAAGAAACCTTGCAGCTTATCTAAACGACTTGCTTGATGACCCCGCGAATCAGGAGATCCGCTCGGTGACCGTTTCACCGGAACTTGTCGGGTATGGAACTCGACTGATTTCGGTGCTACTGCCGGGTGAAAAGCAGGTGCAATATCAGCTTCGCTGGTTCGGTGGTGATAAGCCGGGTAAGTCCTATTGGTATGGCGACAGACCGTCTGATCGTAAACAACGCTTCTCATCTTCTGCGGAAGTGGACGTTGATCCATCAAGTTGGGTTTCGCTGGTTCGCTATGGCGATAAAGTATTTGGAGAGATACGTGTAGACGGAAAACTTTACCGGCTCGATTATGTGGGGGCAGGGCAGCAGGTACTGATAAGAGTGGACGCTTCGGAATCCGTGCAGGCCCAGACTTGTGTTCGGGTAGAAGACCCTGATCCGAGCCCCTCCGCGCATCCTTTTGTACGGCAGCAGAGTGCGCAATCGACGGCAGTCAGTACTGTCCGGGTAATGATGATGAGTACTGTCGAAGCCCGTGCGGGTTTTTCCCGGAGGCCCGCAGACTATCCCAGTCTGTCAGACATCATGGAAGATCATCTGATTTTTGCAAATCGCCAGTTGCAGGACAGTGGTGTTGAAATAAAGTATGAATTTGCCGGGTATGTTGAAAGTATCGCCAGCGAAAAAGGCCGGACACCCAATGCGGTCTTGAACCTGATCCGTATGAGTGGCAGCGATGTGTACACTCAGATGCAGGCTGCGCGTGATCGCTTGCGCGCAGATCTGGTGCTCACCGCCATTGTCGACCCAACGGTGTTCGGAAGGTACTACATGGCGAGTCGTAAAGAGACTGGATTCACCACCTGGAACGTAGTGGGCGACTATCTGGACATGGGCCATGTTCTTGGTCACAACATCGGTGGTGAGCATTACTGGGAACCAGGCGATCCAGATTTTTTTGACCCGCCCTACCAGCACGGCTATCTACTTCCTGGCGGCAATGCCAGAACCATAATGACGGATTATGAGGACTGCCGGGGCTGTACGAGGCTCAACTACTACTCAAATCCGCGCAAACAGTGGCAGGGTATACCGTTAGGCACGGCAGAACGCCATGACGTGGTGCGTCGACTTAATGAACGGCGGACGGCTGTAGAATATTTTTATCCTTGATAGCTTATTTCTAAGGCTCAATAGAGAGATAGTAATAGGCTTTTCAGTGTTTCAGGAGAATGCTGTGAAGAAATTACTTATGAAGATCGGGCGTGCCTGCATGATCTTTTTTTATTCGGCAGGACTTTATGCTGTCGAGCCGGTAACTCCGCAGGTGAGTCCGATAGATTATAAAATAGCTGTTAATCTCACAGGTAATGAGTGTGAGGGTGCTATCAGGGCGTTCGGCGTGAGCACAGCATGTAGGCTTCCAAATGGAGCGACACCGGATCGGCTGGACTTTACGTTTACACCTAGAGACTATATAAGTCTCTGTGGTCTGGATCGAGAGGGCTTCAGAGTTTTCTGTATCACAGGGTCAAGCCAATCAGGTAATAAAGATAACGTCCATCTTACGAATGGCAGATTCTATACAGTGCCGAGTGGTTGGGGATTGGTGCAATACAGTCCATACCCCTATGATATTGCGGAGCTTGAGTATGGGCCGGGCTTTGCGTGGGTCGAGTTTTATCCGCAGGCCGGATTGGCGGGAGAAAGGTTATGTGTTATGGCGTTGGGGCTTGAGTCCTCCCAGTTGGCGTGTAATGGTGTCGGACGCCAAGCCAGGTCTGCGAAAATAATTGGCGTGCACAATCCTGGTAAACCATATTGGGTATGTTTCAGAACACCGGATGACGAGGCAAATCGCTGTTATTCTAGTAGGTACTACAATTCTTCTGCAGGGGTTTTGAAGATTATGGATATTGATAGTGAAAGTCCCCCGCAATATGGAGCAATCAGGGTGAAAGAGGGAAGAGTCGCTGGGTCACTGTACTCTGTCGACTATTTGCAGTGATATACATCTGTGGCATGGCCCTCGCTAGTAAGTGAGGGCCTGTTTACGAGCGGGAGTTTAACGTGAGGCAAGTGAGATGGACCGGCCGATGACGTCATGGGGAAGGCCGGAATCCTGAGTTGCTATCAATTTTCCAGTTTGTCCTTGCAGTCATCAGCAAACGGTCACCCTCACTTCATGCACAGTGGATGTTGCTCGCTATTAGCCCCGGATGCTCACGGCTTTCCGGGGCTTCTTATTCACCTGATATTTTTGCCAGTTGTTGGCCTGCAATCTCGTACCGTTTAATTAAGGCCATTCCAACTGAGGGGCCGTGTCATGGTTGATCAGCCGCGAAATCATTGTCTTAAAATATGTGTGGCGATTGTGCTGTCGTTACTGTTGCAGGGCTACGCAGTCGCGTCGAGTGTGCCCCTTCTGGCCGAGCGGGGCACCACGATGGCGCGAGAGGCGCTGGAGGAACTTCAAGCAAAAGGCATGTATCACCTGGATGTGCTACTTGATAATTCTGCAGGTAAAAAAATACAGTTACTAACGGCCCATCCAACGGTCGTGAACGAGAATAACCTGCAATTGTCCGTGCGCTTTGGAAAGCAGGTGTTGGAATTCCAACGGTATGAGTATAAAGCCCCGACGCTACCGGAGTACGACAGCCAATATGGTGCTGGAAAGGGTATTCGGCCAGCGGTCTATTGGTTTGGTTCCAAATCGTATGATCGCAAAGCCCATTTTTCCAGTGCCTCGGGTGCCGCATTCGATCCCACCAATTTTATTTTCTTGGCTCGCCGTGGTGATTCGCTTCGCGGCAAGATGGTCGTCGACGGTACGCTTTACCTGCTAGAGGATGTGGGAAACGGCAAGCATGCTTTTTTGGAGGTCGCTGTAAAAAATGAGCTGCCTTGCCTTGTGGAAAAGGATGAAGCGGCTGATGCGAAAAACGCCTTGGCGGTGAATGAGAAATCCCCGCCCGTTGATGAGCATTCAGTTATCAAGGTGCTTCTTGTGAACACCTTAACAGCCGGGTGGATCCAGGAACCACCAGTTATGAATAGAATGATTGATGAGTTGGAGTTTCTCAACAGTACAAATAGAGTTTACGCGATTCCTGTCGTCTATCAGGTTGTTCAGCTTATGAACTCAGGGGCAAGGGATGATATTTTCCACGGGGGGAGGGAAATTCTCAGGGACTTCCGATTCGCCGAGAGCGCGGAAACAAAAATAGTCGCGCAAGCGCGTGAGCGACTTGGGGCAGACGTGGTAATGGTCGGAGCTGTTAGTGTCTTTTCGAAGGGCGTGTCTTATCAAGCGGCCAGGAAAGAAACAGCGTATTATGTGTTTAATGCCAAGAATCCCGTGGGCTTTACTCATCAGTTTGGGCACCTGTTAGGGATAGAGCATGGGTGGAATCAGGGTGACCCTGAATTCAACCCTACGTATCAGCATGGTTTCATGTTTAGGTACAATGGTAAGGACTATCCATCGATTGGATATGATAAAGAGAATTGCAGGGGTGACAATCGTTGTAAGTATATTTTGTATTATTCCGATCCTGGGAACTCATGGGAAGGAAACCCTCTCGGCACCTATAACCGCAACAATGAAGTTCGTCGTTTGACCGAGCGAGCGCAGATCATCGAGGCTTTCCATCCACAGGCAGGAAGGTCTCAACTCGGCAATGGCTTTAGCTTGGAGCCCTGAGAACCGGTAGGTGTCCCAGGGCTGCAGCGCTGTTTTCGCCGTTTGAAAGCCTATCCCGGTAGTCGGATGATCCGCCCTGCCAACGCCGGTCGTGCCAGATCCTGTTGCGTGCCCTCCAGCTCATACAATAGTGCCAAGCTGTGGTTACCGAAGGGCGTCGACGTGGGGCCCGCCAAGTCTACATGCAGCAACATCTGCTCACTGGCCGCCAGCGCCACATCTGACCCGTCGCGGTGCAAGCTGTGGTACAGATGCAGGCGCTTCTTGTCGAAGCCGATGATTTGTGTCTGCACCCACACCTCGGTATCGAGCTTCACCTCGTGCAGGTAGTTGATGTGCGCCTCCAGGGTAAACAGCGAATGCCCGCTCTGCCCGCGGGCATCGGCGTCCAGGCCGATGCGCTCCATCAGTGCATCGGTGGCGTAGCTGAAGATCAGCAGGTAATAGGCATCGCGCAGGTGGCCGTTGTAGTCGACCCATTCCGGCAACACCCGAGTACGGTAGGTGATCAGGGCGGGCATCGTTTTCTCCTCAATCGCCAAAGGCCATGCCGTGCTGAGTTTTGCTGGACTTCACCGCTTCCAGCACTGCCAGCAGGGTGTCGTCACGATAACGCTCCAGCGCGGCGATGCTGCGTTCGCCCAGCTGCTCCGAGGTACCTTCCACCACATCGTCAATCAGCTTGTCGGTAAGCTCCGGTGCCGGCAGGTAAGTCCAGGGTAGCTTCAGTGCCGGGCCGAACTGCGCCATGAAGTGGCGCATGCCGGCGTCGCCTCCGGCCAGTGTATAGGTGAGGAAAGTACCCATGAACGACCAGCGCAGGCCGGCGCCGAAGCGGATCGCATCGTCGATCTCGCCGGTGCTGGCGACACCGTCGTTGACCAGGTGCAAGGCCTCGCGCCAGAGCGCTTCGAGCAGACGGTCGGCGATGAAGCCGGGAACTTCCTTGCGCACATGCAATGGGCGCATGCCCAGCACGGTGTAGATGGTTTTCGCCGCTTCGATGGCGTCGGGGCTGGTACTGCGGCCACCGACGATCTCCACCAGTGGCAACAGGTACACCGGGTTGAACGGGTGGCCCACCACGCAGCGTTCGGGGTGGCTGGCCGACTCGTAGAACTCGCTGGGCAGCAGGCCCGAGGTGCTGGAGCCGATGATCGCATTCGGCTTGGCGGCGGCACTGATCTTCGCGTGCAGGTCGAGCTTGAGGTCCAGGCGTTCAGGGGCGCTTTCCTGGATGAAATCGGCGTCGCGTACACATTCCTCGATAGTGGCGACGAAGGTCAGGCGATCCTGCGATGCGCCGGGCGCCAAGCCTTGCTTCTGCAGCGCTGGCCAGGCGTTGGCGATGCGCTTGCGCAGGGCCGCCTCGGCGCCCGGTGCCGGGTCCCAGGCGACCACGTCCAGGCCATGGGCCAGGGCGCGGGCGACCCAGCCGCTGCCGATCACGCCGCTACCCAGGGCGGCGAAGGTCTTGATCTCGGTGATGAAAGGCATATCGAGCTCCTACGGGGATTTTAGCGATGCTTGAGGTTCATCTTTTCCCGGCCTTCTGCCGGGCTGAGCACGCGGGCACCCATGCGGGTGATGATTTCCGCTGCACGTTCCACCAACTGGCCGTTGCTGGCCAGCACGCCACGGTCCAGGTACAGGTTGTCTTCCAGCCCGACCCGCACGTTGCCGCCAAGCAGCACCGCCTGGGCGGCCATGGGCATCTGCATGCGGCCGATGCCGAAGCCGGCCCAGGTGACGTCGGCCGGCAGGTTGTCGACCATCGCCTTCATGGTGGTGGTGTCGGCCGGCGCGCCCCAGGGGATGCCCAGGCATAGTTGGAACAGCGGGTCGTCCAGCAGGCCTTCCTTGATCATCTGCTTGGCGAACCACAGGTGGCCGGTGTCGAAGATTTCCAGTTCGGGCTTCACGCCCAGCTCGGTGATGCGTTTGGCCCCCGCGCGCAGTTGGGCCGGGGTGGAGACGTAGATGGCGTTGCCGTCGCCGAAATTGAGGGTGCCGCAGTCGAGGGTGCAGATTTCCGGCAGCAGTGCCTCGACATGGGCCAGGCGCTCCAATGGGCCAATCAGGTCGGTGCCTGGACCGAATTCCATTGGTGATTCGCCCGGGCCGATCTCCAGGTCGCCGCCCATGCCGGCGGTGAGGTTGACGATGATGTCCACGTCAGCCTCGCGGATGCGCTCCATCACTTCGCGGTAGAGGTTGACGTCGCGGCTGAAGCGGCCGGTTTGCGGATCGCGAACGTGGCAGTGGACCACGGTGGCGCCGGCCTTGGCGGCTTCGACGGCGGCTTCGGCGATCTGTTTCGGGGTGACCGGGACCAGGTGGCTCTTGGCAACCGTGTCGCCGGCGCCGGTGAGGGCGCAGGTGATGATGACGTCGTGGTTCATGGTGTGTTTCCTTGTGATGTCTGTGCTGGCCCTGTCACCTGTAGGAGCGGCCTTGTGTCGCGAAAGGGCCGCGAAGCGGCCCCATCAACATCTGCCTGATGCATGAATCCTGGGGGCGCTTCGCACCCCTTTCGCGACACAAGGCCGCTCCTACACCGACCGGGTTGACCTGTCGGTGTGCGAGTAGGCGATAAGGTTCTGTCAGTTGGCCGTGAGCTTGAGGTTTTCCGCGGCGGGCTTGCCATCGAAGGTCGTTACCCCCTCGAGCCAGCGCGCCTTGTCCTCGGGGTGGTCCTTGAGCCACTGGCGGGCCGATTCAAGCGCGTCCTTGTGATCGAGCAGCGGCTGCATCATCCGGCTCTCGTCCTCGGCGCTGAAGCTGAGGTTGGCCAGCAGGCGGTGGGCGTTGGGGCAGCGTTCGGCATAGTCCGGCGCGGTCACCGTCCACACCGTGGCGCGGCCTTCGTCCGGGCCCAGGGCATCCTGGCTGTCGCCGAGGTAGACCATGTCGATGTTCACGTTCATCGGGTGCGGCGCCCAACCGAAGAACACCACCGCCTCCTTGCGCCGTACCGCGCGATCCACCGCGGCGAGCATGCCGGCCTCGCTCGACTCGACCAGCTGGAACTTGCCCAGGTCGAACTGGTTCTTGGTGATCATCGCCTTGATCTGGGTATTGGCGCCGGAGCCCGGCTCGATGCCGTAGATCTTGCCGCCCAGTTCCTTCTGGAACTTGTGGATGTCGGCGAACGTCTTCAGGCCCTTGTCGGCCAGGTACTTCGGCACGGCCAGGGTGGCGCGGGCGTCTTCCAGGCTGGGCTTGTCGAGCACCTTGACCTGGTTGGCCTGGATGAACGGGGTGATGGTCTGGGTCATGATCGGGTTCCAGTACCCGAGGAACATGTCCAGGCGCTTGTCGCGGATACCGGCGAAGATGATCTGCTGCGAGGCGCTGGTCTGCTTGGTTTGATAACCCAGTCCATCGAGCAGCACCTGGGCCATGGCGCTGGTGGCGATCACGTCGGTCCAGTTGACCACGCCCAGGCGTACGTCCTTGCAGACGGCGGGTTCGGCGGCGAACAGGGGAGCGGTTATGGTAGTGCTGAGCGCGAGGGACAACAGGCTGCGGCGGATAAAGCGTTGCATGGTGGCTCTCCATCGGCAGTGCATATTGTTATGGGTCCGGCCTCTGCGGGCCGTGAGAACACGCTACGCTGGCAGCGGGGTGGAAAATCGCACCCTGGCGACCAACACTTGCACGGAGGCGACCACCTTTGCGCGGAGCATGCGATGCCGGAAACCATAGACTTCCTGTTGCTACCCGGCTTTTCCGCCATGGGTTTCATCAGTGCCATCGAGCCGCTGCGCGTGGCCAACCGCTTCCGTGGCCCGTTGTACCGCTGGCGCGTGCTGAGCCTGGACGGTGGCGCGGTAGAGGCCAGCAACGGCATGTCGGTGAATGCCGACGGCGCGCTGGGGGAGGGCGGGCATGGGCGGCTGTTGCTGCTGGTGGCCGGCTTCGAGCCACTGGCGTGCTATGGGGCGGCGCTGCAGCAGGCGCTGCGTCGTCTCGACCATGAAGGCGTGGTGCTCGGCGGTATCGACACGGGCGCGATGGTACTGGCCGAGGCTGGGCTGCTCGACGGCCACCGGGCGACCCTGCACTGGGAGGCGCTGGAGGCGTTCAAGGAGCGTTACCCACGCCTGCAGGCGACCCAGGAGCTGTTCGAGATCGACCGTCGGCGCATCACTTGTGCCGGCGGCACGGCCTCCATCGACCTGATGCTCGACCTGATCGCCCAGGCCCACGGCAGCGAGCTGGCGGTGCAGGTTTCCGAGCAGTTCGTGCTCGGGCGCATCCGTCCACGCCAGGACCATCAGCGCATGGAGATCGCCACGCGCTATGGGCTGCGCAACAAGAAGCTGGTGAAGGTGATCGGCGAGATGGAGCGCAATACCGAGCTGCCGCTCAACACCCAGGTGCTGGCCGATGGCGTGCAGGTGACCCGACGGCAATTGGAGCGGTTGTTTCGCCTGTACCTGGACGACACGCCCAGCGGTTTCTACCTGCGCCTGCGGCTGGACAAGGCCCGGCAGCTGCTGCGCCAGACCGACATGAGCGTGCTGGAGGTGGCGGTGGCGTGCGGGTTCGAGTCGGCGTCGTATTTCACCCGCTGCTATCGGGCGCGGTTCGAGCGGTGTCCGCGGGAGGATCGACTGGCCAAGGTAGTTTGAGGCCGGGCCCAGGGCCTCTGTAGGAGCAGCCTTGTGCCGCGAAAGGGGTGCGAAGCGCCCCCATGAATCGTGCATCAAGCTGATATTGCCAGGGCCGCTTCGCGGCCCTTTCGCGGCACGAGGCCGCTCCTACAGGTTAAAACGGCACAACGCGGTGTTCACTGTTGACCAATGGACTGCAGGTATTCCGACCGCTCGTCGCTACGCTGCGCCACACAGGTGTTCCACGCCGCCTCGAATGCCTTGCTCCCCGGCTTCTCGGCCCAGGTCTCGACCTTGCAGTCAGCGTCGCGCAACTGCGCCCACAGCTTTTCGGCGGCCTCCATCTTGCCGCTCAGCGCCGCGGCCTTGTCGCTTTCATCGGCGTACTGGTCGCGGATGCGTTGCATCAGGTCGTCATAGGCCGATTTCAGCTCGCGCTCGGCGGTCTGCTTGTTGTAGGCCGCGCAGGCGTACCCCTGCTGGTCGGTCTCGACGTTGTCGCAGGGCGTGCTTTCTTCCTCGGCGGCGTGCGCGGTGCCCGCGACCGCCAGCAGGACCAGCCATGCCATTGATTTCATCCGATTTCTCCTGAACAGGCTGACGAATCGCTGGATTCTCGCTCAGCGCAGGTTCGGGCGATAGCTCCCTGACGAAATGTTCATCAAAGGCCGTTATCGAGACTCGCTCTCATTGCCGAGGGCCGTGCCAGAGCGTGCCAGGTCGGCCATTGACGCTTTCGGCAAACCCCCTGTCGTTTTTGCATCGGGGCGCCTCGGGCGGCAGGCATATGCTGGCCCCAAAGCGCCGGCACAAGGTTCGGCGCATGCAGACTTCAATAAAAGGGGACAGCCTGATGAGCCCAGCCGAACTTCACGCCGACAGCATCGTCATCGACGGCCTGATCATTGCCAAATGGAACCGCGAGCTGTTCGAGGACATGCGCAAGGGCGGGCTGACCGCAGCCAACTGCACGGTCTCGGTGTGGGAGGGCTTCAAGGCCACCGTCGACAACATCGCCGCCAGCCAGAAGCTGATCCGCGAAAACAGCGACCTGGTGATGCCGGTGCGCACCACCGCCGACATCCGCAAGGCCAAGGAGCTGGGCAAGACCGGCATCCTCTTCGGCTTCCAGAACGCCCATGCGTTCGAAGACCAGATCGCCTATGTCGACGTGTTCAAGCAGCTCGGCGTAGGCATCGTGCAGATGTGCTACAACACCCAGAACCTGGTGGGTACCGGTTGCTACGAGCGTGATGGTGGCCTGTCGGGCTTCGGCCGCGAGATCGTCGCCGAGATGAACCGCGTCGGCATCATGTGCGACCTGTCCCACGTCGGCTCCAAGACCTCCGAGGAAGTCATCCTCGAATCGAAGAAGCCGGTCTGCTATTCCCACTGTCTGCCCTCGGGCCTTAAAGAACACCCGCGCAACAAGTCCGACGCAGAGCTGAAATTCATCGCCGACCACGGCGGCTTCGTCGGCGTGACCATGTTCGCGCCGTTCCTGGCCAAGGGCATCGACTCGACCATCGACGACTACGCCGAGGCCATCGAGTACACCATGAACATCGTCGGCGAGGACGCCATCGGCATTGGTACCGACTTCACCCAGGGCCATGGCCAGGACTTCTTCGAGTACCTGACCCACGACAAGGGCTACGCCCGCCGTCTGACCAACTTCGGCAAGATCATCAACCCGCTGGGAATTCGCACTGTCGGCGAATTCCCCAACCTCACCGAGACCCTGCTCAAGCGCGGCCATTCCGAGCGCGTGGTACGCAAGATCATGGGCGAAAACTGGGTCAACGTCTTGAAAGACGTTTGGGGCGAGTAAGCCGCTCTCCAAGCCTGAAAGCCCCTGCCAGCAACGCCGGGGCATCCAAACAAAAAATTTTATGGAGTTGAGTTTCCATGGCCAAGATCGCCCCGCAATTGCCAATCGAAGTCGACAGCGAGACCGGTGTCTGGACCAGCGACGCCCTGCCGATGCTCTACGTGCCACGGCATTTCTTCGTCAACAACCACATGGGCATCGAGGAAGTGCTGGGCGCCGACAAGTACGCCGAGATCCTCTACAAGGCCGGCTACAAGTCCGCCTGGCACTGGTGCGAAAAAGAGGCCGAATGCCATGGCCTGGAAGGCGTGGCGGTGTTCGAGCACTACATGAAGCGCCTGTCCCAGCGTGGCTGGGGCCTGTTCCAGATCCAGGACATCGACTTGGATAAAGGCACCTGCAGCGTCAAGCTCAAGCACTCCGCATTCGTGTACGTCTATGGCAAGTGCGGCCGCAAGGTCGACTACATGTTCACCGGCTGGTTCGCCGGTGCCATGGACCAGATTCTCGCTGCCCGCGGCAGCTCGATCCGCACCGTGGCCGAACAGGTCTACGGCGGGTCGGAAGAAGGCCACGAAGATGGCCTGTTCGTTACAAAGCCGTTGTAAGCCGGAGATAGCGTCATGGCCTTCGAAGCAATGTTCCAGCCGATCCAGATCGGCAAGCTGACCGTCCGCAACCGCGTGCTCAGCACCGCGCACGCCGAGGTCTACGCCACCGATGGCGGCATGACCACCGACCGCTACGTGAAGTACTACGAAGAGAAGGCCAAGGGCGGCATCGGCCTGGCCATCTGCGGCGGCTCGTCGGTGGTGGCCATCGACAGCCCGCAGGAGTGGTGGTCGTCGGTCAACCTGTCCACCGACCGCATCATCCCGCACTTCCAGAACCTCGCCGACGCCATGCACAAGCATGGCGCCAAGATCATGATCCAGATTACCCACATGGGCCGTCGCTCGCGCTGGGACGGCTTCAACTGGCCGACCCTGATGTCGCCGTCGGGCATCCGCGAACCCGTGCACCGCGCCACCTGCAAGACCATCGAGGTGGAGGAGATCTGGCGGGTGATCGGCAACTACGCGCAAGCGGCGCGTCGTGCCAAGGAGGGCGGTCTGGACGGCGTCGAGCTGTCGGCCGTGCACCAGCACATGATCGACCAGTTCTGGAGCCCACGGGTCAACAAGCGTACCGACGAGTGGGGCGGCACCTTCGAGGGCCGAATGAAGTTTGGCCTGGAAGTGCTCAAGGCCGTGCGCAAGGAAGTCGGCGACGACTTCTGCGTGGGCATGCGCATCTGCGGCGACGAGTTCCATCCCGATGGACTCAGCCACGAGGACATGAAGCAGATCGCCGCCTACTACGACGCCACCGGCATGCTCGATTTCATCGGCGTGGTCGGCTCGGGCTGCGACACCCACAACACCCTGGCCAACGTCATCCCCAACATGAGCTACCCGCCGGAGCCCTTCCTGCACCTGGCGGCCGGCATCAAGGAAGTGGTCAAGGTCCCGGTGCTGCACGCGCAGAACATCAAGGACCCGAACCAGGCCACGCGCATCCTCGAAGGCGGCTATGTCGACATGGTCGGCATGACCCGCGCGCACATCGCCGACCCGCACCTGATCGCCAAGATCAAGATGGGCCAGGTCGACCAGATCAAGCAGTGCGTCGGTGCCAACTACTGCATCGACCGCCAGTACCAGGGCCTGGATGTGCTGTGCATCCAGAACGCCGCGACCTCCCGTGAATACATGGGCGTGCCGCACATCATCGAGAAGTCCACCGGGCCGAAGCGCAAGGTGGTGGTGGTTGGCGCCGGGCCGGCCGGCATGGAGGCGGCCCGCGTCGCCGCCGAGCGTGGCCACGACGTCACCGTGTTCGAGAAGAAGGACCAGATCGGCGGGCAGATCACCATCGCTGCCAAGGCGCCGCAGCGTGACCAGATCGCCGGCATCACCCGCTGGTACCAGCTGGAGTTCGCCCGCCTGAAGGTCGACCTGCGCCTGGGCACCGCCGCGGATGTGGACACCATCCAGGACCTGCGCCCGGACATCATCGTCCTGGCGGTGGGCGGCCATTCGTTCCTCGAGCAGAACGAGCACTGGGGCGCCGCCGAAGGGCTGGTGGTGAGCAGCTGGGATGTGCTGGATGGCAAGATCGCGCCGGGCAAGAACGTGCTGGTGTACGACACCATCTGCGAATTCACCGGCATGTCGGTGGCCGACTTCATCGCCGACAAGGGCAGCCAGGTCGAGATCGTCACCGACGACATCAAGCCGGGTGTGGCCATGGGCGGCACGACCTTCCCGACCTACTACCGCAGCATGTACCCCAAAGAAGTGATCATGACCGGCGACATGATGCTGGAAAAGGTCTATCGCGAGGGTGACAAGCTGGTGGCGGTGCTCGAGAACGAATACACCGGCGCCAAGGAAGAGCGCGTGGTCGACCAGGTGGTGGTGGAGAACGGCGTGCGCCCTGACGAGCAGCTGTACTACGCGCTCAAGGACGGCTCGCGCAACAAGGGCCAGATCGACGTGGAGGCGCTGTTCGCCATCAAGCCGCAGCCGATCCTCAGCCAGCCGGGCGAGGGCTACCTGCTGTACCGCATCGGCGACTGCGTGGCCCAGCGCAACGTGCATGCGGCGATCTATGACGCCTTGCGGTTGTGCAAGGACTTCTGATCGCACCGCCTCTCTGTAGGAGCGGCCTTGTGCCGCGAAAGGGCTGCGAAGCAGACCCGGCAATGTGTGGTACTGCTGAACATGCCGGGGCCGCTGCGCGACCCTTTCGCGGCACAAGGCCGCTCCTACAGGGCTCCGCGTCGCTCTTGAGAGCGGCGCAAGAATCCAGCTGTTGTGGGAGCCTCCCATGTTGAACACCCTCTTACCCATCCTGCTGTTCACCGCCCTTGGCCTGGCGGTGCTTGGCGCCCTGCGCCGGGTGCGCATGTGGCGGCGTGGGCGGCCTAGCAAGGTTGACCTGATCGGTGGCCTGCTGGCCATGCCACGGCGTTACCTGGTGGACCTGCACCATGTGGTCGAGCGCGACAAGTACATGTCCAAGACCCACGTGGCCACTGCGGGCGGCTTCGTGCTGTCGGCCGTGCTGGCGATCCTGGTGCACGGCTTCGGCCTGCACAGCACGATCCTGGGCTACGCCTTGCTGGTGGCCACGGTGATCATGTTCACGGGCGCGCTTTTCGTCTTCAAACGTCGGCTCAACCCTCCTTCGCGCCTGTCCAAGGGCCCATGGATGCGCCTGCCGAAAAGTCTGCTGATGTTCGCGGCGAGCTTCTTCATCGCCACGCTGCCGGTTGCCGGCATCCTGCCGGAAGGTAGCGGTGGATGGGTGCTGGTCGCCTTGCTGGGTGTCGGCGTGCTGTGGGGCGTGTCCGAGCTGTTCTTCGGCATGACCTGGGGCGGCCCGATGAAACACGCCTTCGCCGGCGCTCTGCACCTGGCATGGCACCGCCGCGCCGAGCGCTTCGGCGGTGGCCGCTCCACCGGCCTCAAGCCGCTGGATCTCGAAGACCCCAACGCACCGCTGGGCGTGGAGAAACCGGTCGATTTCACCTGGAACCAACTGCTCGGCTTCGACGCCTGCGTGCAGTGCGGCAAGTGCGAGGCCATGTGCCCGGCGTTCGCCGCCGGCCAGCCGCTGAACCCGAAAAAGCTGATCCAGGACATGGTCATCGGTCTGGCCGGTGGCACCGACGCGCAGTTCGCCGGCAGCCCCTACCCGGGCAAGCCGGTCGGCGAACATGGCGGCCATCCGCGCCAGCCGATTGTCAACGGCCTGGTGGATGCCGAGACGCTGTGGTCGTGCACCACCTGCCGCGCTTGCGTCGAGGAATGCCCGATGATGATCGAGCACGTCGATGCCATCGTCGACATGCGCCGCCACCTGACCCTGGAAAAGGGCGCCACGCCGAACAAGGGCGCCGAGGTGCTGGACAACCTGATCGCCACCGACAATCCCGGCGGTTTCGCCCCGGGCGGGCGGATGAACTGGGCGGCCGACCTCAACCTGAAACTGCTGTCCGAGGTGAAGCGCACCGAGGTGCTGTTCTGGGTCGGCGACGGCGCCTTCGACATGCGCAACCAACGCACCCTGCGGGCCTTCGTTAAAGTGCTCAAGGCTTCGGGCGTGGACTTCGCCGTGCTCGGTCTTGAAGAGCGCGACAGCGGTGACGTGGCCCGACGCCTGGGCGACGAGGCGACCTTCCAGCAATTGGCCAAGCGCAACATCCAGACCCTGGGCAAATACAGCTTCCAGCGCATCGTCACCTGCGATCCGCACAGCTTCCATGTGCTGAAGAACGAATACGGCGCCTTGGGCGGCGACTACCAGGTTCAGCACCACAGCACCTATATTGCCGAGCTGATCACCGCCGGCAAGCTCAACCTCGGCCAGCACAAGGGCGGCAGTGTCACCTACCACGATCCGTGCTACCTGGGTCGCTACAACGGCGAATACGAAGCCCCGCGCGAAGTGCTCAAGGCGCTGGGTATCGAAGTGCGCGAGATGCAGCGCTCGGGCTTCCGCTCCCGCTGCTGTGGCGGTGGCGGCGGTGCGCCGATCACCGATATCCCCGGCAAGCAGCGTATTCCCGACATGCGCATGGACGATATCCGCGAGACCGAGGCCGAGCTGGTGGCGGTGGGTTGTCCACAGTGCACGGCGATGCTCGAGGGCGTGGTCGAACCGCGTCCGCAGATCAAGGACCTGGCCGAGCTGGTCGCCGATGTGCTGATCGAAGACGAAGCCCCTGCAACCGCGAAGTCGCAGGCTGCCAAACGTGAACCTGCGGAGGTGCACTGATGAGCGACATCATCCGCCGCGACCCACGCGCCGAGTGGATCGCCCGTAACCGCCTGCATCCGCTGCACGCGGCGATGCAGACGCAACAGACGAGCTGGATGGGCCCCCACGGCATCATCCGCAAGAACCCGCACGCGATCGCCGCCGGCTTCATCGGCCCCAGCGGCCTCAAGCGCATCGACCGCAGCGGCGCCCAGCAGGGTACCGGTGTCGGCGGGCGACGCAGTGCAGCCGCCGAAGTGCAGTTGCCGCTGCATCAAGTGGTTGAGCCTGCCTTCTACATCGCCGTGGTGCCGGACATGGTCGGTGGCCGCCTGGGCAGCCACGACCGCGACCTGCTGGGCCTTGCCCACAGCCTTGCCGGCAGCGACGGCGCGGTTTTGGCCGTTGTGTTCGGCGAGCACAAGGAAAACAACTTTTCCACAGCCGGCGTCGATCGCTTGCTGGTCATCGAGGGCGAGGCCTTCGCTGGTTATGCACCGGAGCAACTGGTGCAGGGCTTGCGGGCTGTGGATAACCAGTTCGCGCCGCGCCACTGGCTGTTGCCCGACAGCCGTACCGGCGGCGGCGAACTGGGCCGCCGCCTGGCCGCCGCACTGGGTGAACGCCCGGCGACACGGGTGTGGCAGGTCAAGGACGGCCAGTGCATCGGCCGTGCCGGTGCCGGCCAGCAGGATCTCCAGCGCAGCGTGCCGCGGTTGATCCTGGCCGCCGCCGAATGTGCCGAGCCGGTCAGCGAAACCCGTCATGAAGCGTTGCCGGTGGAGTTGTCCACAGGCGTGGCGCGCAGCCTTTCGCGTATCGAAGACCTGGGCTCGGTGGCCGTGGACCCGGCCGCCATCGCCATGGCCGAGGCCGAGTTCATCGTCTCCGGCGGCAACGGCGTCAAGGACTGGGACCTGTACCACCGGGCCACGGCGGCCTTGGGCGCGACTGAAGGCGCCTCGCGGGTGGCGGTGGACGACGGCTTCATGCCGCGCAACCGCCAGGTCGGCGCCACCGGCACCTGGGTCACGGCGCGGGTCTACGTGGCTGTGGGTATCTCCGGCGCCATCCAGCACCTGCAGGGCATCGGCGCCTGCGACAAGGTGGTGGCGATCAACATGGATCCGGGCTGCGACATGATCAAGCGGGCCGACCTGTCGGTTATCGGCGACAGCTCGGCGATTCTCAAGGCACTGATCGAGGCTGTGGACAACTTCCGCAGCGGCGGCCAGCGCGACGCGGCATAGGGGCAGCGAGCATGAGTACGAAAGTCATCAGCCTGGTCTCGATCGGCGCCCACCCAAGTTCCGGCCGCGCCCGTCGCGCCGAGCAGGATGCCCGCGCCGTGGAGTTGGGCCTGCAACTGGCTGGGGATAACTTGCAGGTGGTGCATGCCGGTGATCCTCGCGAAGAGGCGCTGCGTGCCTACCTGGGCATGGGGCTGGATCATCTGGATGTGCTGGAACAGCCTGCTGGCGCCGATGTGCTGGGTGTGCTCGGCGACTATCTGCGCGACGCGGGTGCTCAGCTGGTGCTGACCGGCAGCCAGGCCGAAACCGGCGAAGGCTCGGGGATGCTGCCGTTCCTGCTGGCCGAGAAGCTGGGCTGGCCGCTGGTAGTGGGGCTGGCCGAGGTCGAATCGATCGACAACGGCACCGCCCAGGTGCTGCAGGCTCTGCCACGGGGCCAACGGCGCCGCCTGAAGGTGCGCCTGCCGTTGCTGGCGACTGTGGATAACGCCGCGCCCAAGCCTCGGCAATCGGCGTTCGGCCCGGCCCGGCGTGGTGTGCTGGCGGCGCGCAACGTGGCGGTGATCGAGGATCCGCTGCTGGCCGAGGATGCCCTGCAACCGGCCAGGCCACGGCCCAAGCGCCTCAAGGTGATCAAGGCCAAGAGCGGCGCCGACCGCATGAAGGCGGCCACGGCCAAGGCCAGTGGCGGGGGCGGCAAGGTGCTCAAGGACGTTTCTCCACAGGAAGGCGCCGAGGCGATCCTCAAGCTGTTGGTGGAGGAGGGGGTCCTGCGTTGACGCCGCGCGGGACAAGCCCTGGCTACAGGGGCTGTGGGAGCGGGCTTGCCCCGCGATGATGTCACTACAGCCCCCCCAGATCCTGGCTCTCAACCTGTCTCCCGCACCACATTCAATGCCAGGCCCGGCAACTCCTCGATAACGCTCTCGAACGTCACCCGCTCCCCTTCCCGCAGCGCCTGTGCATAACTGCCCTCGAAGCGACGCCGAAACGGTCGTTTTCACTTCATCACACCCTGTGACTGAAGGAAACTGGCAGAAATGCCAGGGGCTGCACATTTTGCCCACCGAATCTGTTCGCCAGCCTGTGGGTAAAGTGTTTGTTCTTGGCTGGAAGGTGCATTCCTCATGGCTTACGACGGGTTGATCAAAAAAACAGCAGTGACATTTGATGATGACGTGTGGCTTCGGGCCAAGCGTTGAATGGACTTGCCCACATTCACTGTGAGCGGACCTGTGGACAACATGTTCTATGTTGCCTACAGGCCTTGATTCAAAAGGGTTTGCTGAAAGTGATCAGTTTTTGATCAATACCTGTCGGCAGGGCGCCGAATCTCAAGAAAATGAGTAAGTTGGGGACCTATCCACAGCTAGCGTCGTGTTCCCTGTTTCATTTTCAACAATCTCTGTTGGTGCCCCTGTGGAAAACGTGTTGGAACCTTGATCAAGCCCTTGTAGCAAGCGGCCTACACCCTTTTGAGCATTTTTTGATCAGGTGAGCGTGCACTGCTTGTTCAGGAGAGCGTCGCTTAACTGTTTATAAACTGTTGAAAACTTCGCTAACGCAGGTACTGGCAACCCTGTGAACTGGTATTTTTGCCAGGTTCACTACTCTGGCCATATTGATAGATTTTGTACGTACACCACTGCAAAGGTACGTCGAGATGGCTACGCAAACGCTACTGGCGAGCGACAGGTTGCAGAGTCCCTGCTTGGCAAAGGGCCGCGCTGAGAGCTTGGCTGCGGCCTACACGCCATATGGACAGAGGTCGCCAGCATCCTTCCCCGCGGCATTGGGCTTCACCGGTCAGCGTTTCGAGCAAGCCCTGGACGGCTATGTGTTGGGCAGCTATCGCGTCTATAGTGTAGGGCTCATGCGTTTTCTCAGTGCGGATTCATGGAGTCCTTTTGGTGGAGGGGGGCTCAATGCCTATGCCTACTGTGCGGGCGACCCGGTCAATCAACGTGATACTAATGGTCATATGATGATGACCTTCAATGCGGCGGCACCTTACGTCGGGGGGGTTAGTAACCTGGCGATCGGGAGTTGGGTCATGCTTGGGGGGACCCCCACAACCAACTTTGATGTTCAGGTTGCTAGAGGAATGTCGCTGGGGGCCTGGGGAGGATTAGGCGTCAAGATCGCGAAGCAGGCCGTTCCTGAAGGTCCTGCCAAGGTAGCATTAACGGTAGCAGAGGTAGCACTTACCGCGATTGGTGCTGGATTCAGTGGGGCGAGGTCAATAAAGGCAATAAAGAACTCCGGAAAAGACTCATGGGCCAGGGTGAAGAAAAATATGGGCGTTATTATTAGTGGATTGCCGACTACACCAGCAGAACCGGTGACGCCCCTCAATACAATGAATAATCACGCAATACTTCAAATTGAGTCGAACGCTCCTACTAGTTTGCCTGATGGGCTTCGGCGCCGAGGCAGGGGATCTTCGAGAGACTCTGAATCTGATTTGTCTACTACCCTACCTGGTACCCCACCTTCAACTCCTTTTGCGATGGGGGGGGTGTTCGATCTAGATGAAATGAAGACTATTCTTCGCAAGGATAGCAATCACCAGCACAGTGACTGAAAGCTATATATCTCGCGCAATACATTTCGTAGTTTGTCTATGAGGACAACCATCAATAAGGGCTGCATTGCAGCCCTTTCAGTGAGTAAAGTCGTGCGGTTTACTGGGCCTGTACTTCCCTCAGATATGCCGCCGGCTCCGCCCCCAGGTTGTTCAGCACCCGCTGGCTGTACCAGTCGATGAAGTTCACCACGCCGAATTCATAGGTCTTCGAGTACGGCCCCGGCTGATAGGCCGTGGAGTTGATCCCGCGCTGGTTCTCCTCCGCCAACCGACGGTCCTGGTCGTTGGTGGCGTCCCACACCTTGCGCATGTCCTCGGGGTTGTAATCCACACCTTCCACCGCGTCCTTGTGCACCAGCCACTTGGTGGTGACCATGGTTTCCTGGGCGCTGATCGGCCACACGGTGAACACGATCATGTGGTCGCCCATGCAGTGGTTCCACGAGTGCGGCAGGTGCAGGATGCGCATCGAGCCGAGGTCCGGGTTCTTGATGCGGCCCATCAGCCTCTGGCAGGCCTGCTTGCCGTCCATGGTCATCGACACGGTGCCCTTGAGCAGTGGCATGCGCACGATGCGGTTACGCAGGCCATGGCTCTTGTGCAGGTACGGAATCTTCTCGGCTTCCCAGGCGGCGGCCGAGGCGGCCACGTGGTCCTTGAATTCCTGGCTGGCGCGGGGGTCGTTGGTGTCGTCCCACTCCAGCAGCGTCTTCAACAGCTCCGGGTGCGAGCCGCTGCAGTGGTAGCACTCGCGGTTGTTCTCCAGCACCAGCTTCCAGTTGGCCTTCTCCATCAAGGTGGTCTGCACCGCCACCTTGGTGTTCTCCATGTCGTAGGGTTCCATGTAGTGGTCGAGGGTGGCGAGGAACTCATCGATGGCCGGCGGGTTTTCGGCCAGGCTGATGAAGATGTAGCCGCCGGCCACCTTCACATTCACGGGCTTGAGGCCGTACTGGTTCATGTCGAAGTCGGCGCCCATCTCGGTGCCGGCGAACAGCAGGCGGCCGTCGAGTTCGTAGGTCCACTGGTGGTAGTGGCAGACCAGCTTGGCCACCTTGCCCTTGTCGCTGACGCACAGGCGCGAGCCGCGGTGGCGGCAGACGTTGTGGAAGGCATGCACCTTACCTTCGGCACCGCGAATCACGATGATCGGGTTCTTGCCGATCTGCAGGGTGATGTAGTTGCCCTTGGTCGGGATCTCGCAAACCATGCCGGCGATCAGCCATTCCTTGTGGAAGATCTCCTGCATGTCGATCTGGAACAGGCGCTCGTCGCAGTAGAACGGCTGCGGCAGCGAGTAAGTGCGCTCGCGGGTCTGCAGCATCTCGGCGGTGGCCTTGCGTGCAGGTTCCAGTGGATCGCCCAGGCTCAGGGTTGCGGTGACGTCCATCGTGTGGTCCTCGGGGCCGCGTGCGGCCGGCTGAAGTGGCTAATCGTTGTTGTAGTGCCGCAAGGCTGTTGTTCGCGATAAACAGCATGTTGTTTTGCCGAGGAGTGTGCGTCCGGGCCGGGAAAGGACCATATCCACGGGCGACATGGCCGCATCGAATTCCGACGCGCCAGCCCTTGTAGCGCGGGGCTGGTCGCGATAAGCACGCCGATGTCGCGGATGGGAATGTACGGCGCGGTGCGCTTGCGCATTATCGGAGCCATAAGAAAGCCGACACTCGGCTGCTGGAGATGAACATGTCCGATACCTTCCTCAATCCGGTTACCACCCAGACCTGGGCCAATGGCCGCCACATCGTGCGTTGCGTCAAGGTCATCCAGGAAACCTGGGACGTGCGCACCTTCTGCTTCATGGCCGACCAGCCGATCATGTTCTTCTTCAAGCCCGGACAGTTCGTCACCCTGGAGCTGGAGATCGAAGGCAAACCGGTGATGCGTTCGTACACCATCTCCAGTTCGCCGTCGGTGCCCTACAGCTTCTCCATCACCGTCAAGCGCGTGCCGGGCGGGCTGGTGTCGAACTTCCTCCACGACACCATGCACGAGGGCGCCGAGCTACCGGTGCACGGGCCGGTGGGGCTGTTCAACGCCATCGATTTCCCGGCGGGCAAGGTGCTGTACCTCTCGGGCGGTGTCGGCATCACCCCGGTGATGTCCATGGCCCGCTGGTTCTACGACACCAACGCCAATGTCGACATGGTCTTCGTGCACAGCGCCCGTTCGCCGAAGGACATCATCTATCACCGCGAGCTGGAACAGATGGCCTCGCGCATCCCCAATTTCAGCCTGCACATCATCTGCGAGAAGCACGGGTTGGGTGAGCCCTGGGCCGGTTACCGCGGCTACCTGAACCAGCGGCTGATGGAGCTGATCGCCCCGGACTACCTGGAGCGCGTGATCTTCTGCTGCGGCCCGACGCCGTACATGAGCGCGGTCAAGCGCATGCTCGAGGCGGTCGGCTTCGACATGAAGAACTACCACGAGGAGTCGTTCGGCGCGACGCCGCCGGAGGCCAAGGCCGACGCGGTGGAACATGCCGAAGCCGCGGCAGACGCGCCGGAAGTGGATGTGGCCGACCTCAACCTGGTGGAGTTCGTCGGCAGCGACAAGAGCATCCGCGTGGCCCCGGGCGAGACCGTGCACGCGGCGGCGGCCAAGGTCGGGCTGATGATTCCCAAGGCCTGCGGCATGGGCATCTGCGGCACCTGCAAGGTGCTCAAGCTCGGCGGCGAGGTGGAGATGGAGCACAACGGTGGGATCACCGAGGAGGATGAGGCCGAGGGTTACATCCTGTCGTGCTGCAGCGTGCCGAAGGGGGATGTGCGGATCGAGTATTGATCCGCCAGGGAGCGCCGTGGGGCGCTCCGCTTTCGGCTTCAGTTCTCTTTACGACAACTCAGCCCAAGCGGCTGGGTACTCTGATGCAGAGATTGCGCCCGCATTGTCCTGTGAGTAGCGCTACCTGGTAATTCTGTCAGTTTCATACCTGCGGGGCGACTGTCAGCATGCCAGAACGGCAAACGAACGCAGGCAGAACGGATATGTCGACCACCCATCTTCTCGCTGCAGACAAGCAGAAAACGCCACTCTCTGGCACAGGCTTTTCCAGCCGTTGTCATACGCCCTACGGAGCGTTGCCTTGCCACGACGGGCCAGTAGTCGCGTACTGCGGGGAGCCGCGTGACAGCGGGATGGATCGCTACCACCTGGGTAACGGTCATCGTGTCTACAATCCTGTGCTCATGCGCTTCCAGTCCTCCGATGGGCTCAGCCCGTTTGGCAAGGGAGGGATCAATGCCTATGGCTATTGTGCGGGTGATCCGGTCAATTATTCCGATCCTAGAGGTAGAAGTCGCAACGGGACCGGGACCGCACCTCGTACTTGGCTACTTGGGCTAACAGTCCCTGATAAAGATGCATTCGCGAAAGGGTCCATGGTGGCAGCAAGTGCCAACACTGCTATCGGCGCGGTTGCAAGGACGTTTGTTGAGGCGGTCAATCGCGAAACCACCCCTGTGGGCCAATATGTGGAGAAGAGCAAGGAGTGGAGAACGGCTAACACGCTTCTACTGTACTCGGGGGGCACTGGTATCGTTCTGCACCTGCTGGAGAGTGGGCCTACGAATTTTACGCCAGTAGAATTTGGAATGACGGCTGCGGGTGCCTCAGGGGCCTTTATGTTGTATCGGCCAGCGTTAGTCGATGCTGTGAAAAAAGTGGGAACGGACTACACCCTATGGCCGAAAGTGTTGGCACGCACAGCCTATGAGGTTAGTGGAGCAGGGCTGGCAGTCGAGTGGCTTTCAGGTATAGGCCAAAACTTCCGTGAGGGTTACCAGGTAATTCCGGGGGATAACTTTGAAGGGGTTGGTTAGGGGAAAGCAAACATTTTTGCATGATGCTCCCGGGGCCAGCCTTCAGCCCCGGGAGTTTCCGATCAGGTCCTGAAGCGCGCCACCAGCCCGCTCAGATCCACCGCCAGACGCGAGAGTTCGGCACTCGCCGCGCTGGTCTGATGCGCCCCGGTAGCGCTCTGCACCGACAGGTCGTTGATGTTCACCAGGTTGCGGTCCACCTCGCGGGCCACCTGAGCCTGCTCTTCAGCCGCGCTGGCGATCACCAGGTTACGCTCGTTGATCTGCGCCACCGCGCCGGCGATGGTGTCCAGCGCCAGGCCCGCGCCGCGGGCGATGTTCAGGGTCGACTCGGCGCGTTCGGTGCTGGTGCGCATCGAATCCACGGCCTGCTCGGTGCCGCCCTGGATGCTGCCGATCATCCGCTCGATCTCGCTGGTTGACTGCTGGGTGCGATGCGCCAGGGCGCGGACCTCGTCAGCGACCACGGCGAAGCCACGACCGGCCTCACCGGCACGGGCAGCTTCGATGGCGGCGTTGAGCGCCAGCAGGTTGGTCTGGTCGGCCAGGCCACGGATCACGTCCAGTACCTTGCCGATATCGCGGGACTGCTCGGCCAGGTGGGTGATCAGCTTGGCGGTGGCCTGCACGTCGCCACTCATGCGTTCGATGGCGCCCACGGTCTCCATCACCAGGTCACGGCCATCGCCGGCCGAACGGCTGGCTTCGCCGGAGGCCTCGGAGGTGCTCACCGCGTTGCGCGCCACTTCCTCGACCGCGCTGGTCATCTCGGTGACGGCGGTGGCGGCCTGCTCGATCTCGTTGTTCTGCTGCTGCAGGCCCCGGGCGCTCTCGTCGGTGACGCTGTTCAGCTCTTCGGCGGCGGAGGCCAGCTGGGTGGCGGAGCCGGCGATCAGCTGCAGGGTGTCGCGCAGCTTGTCCTGCATCTTGGCCATGGCCTTGAGCAGGCGGGCCGCTTCGTCGGTGCCCTCGGCATCAATGTGGTGGGTGAGGTCGCCCTCGGCGATCTGCTCGGCGGCCTGCAGCGCCTCGTCGATGGGCTTGACGATGCTGCGGGTGAGCAGGAAGGCGAACAGCAGGGTCAGCACCGTGGCGGCCACCAGCAGGCTGATCACCAGGCCGAAGGCGCCGCTGTACTGGTCGGCAGCCTGGGCGTTGGTGGCGCTGGTCTGGTCGGTGTTGATGCGCACCAGAGTGTCCATGATCTTGTTGATCTGCTCGGAGTTGTCCAGCAGGTCGCGGTTGAGCAGGTCGCGCAGGGCGTCCAGATCGCCGGCCTGGCTCAGCGTGCGCATGCGCGCCTCGAGTTGGCGGTACTGGTTGAGCAGCAGGCCGTACTGGTCGAAGGCGGCTTTCTCGTCGGCGGCGGTTACCAGCGGCTCATAGGCGCGGCGGGCCTTGTCGATCTGCGCGTTGCGCTCGTCGAGCAGGCGCAGGGTGTCCTGCTGGGTGGCCGGCTCGCGGTTGAGCAGCAGGCGGTAGGACAGGGTGCGCAGGCGCAGGTTGAGCGCGGTCAGCTCGTCGAGGGTCTTGATGCTGGGCACGCTGATTTCTTCGATGGTCACCCCGGCCTGGCGGATATTGCCCATCTGGATCAGCGAGAACACGCCGAGGCCCAGCATCAGCAGGCCGATCACGGCGAACCCGAGCAGCGCGCGCGGCGCGATATTCATATTGCGTAAGGACATGGAGGCGGTTCCCAAGGCAGAAGAGGTGCCGCGATCCATGCGACGGAAGAAGACCTGCCTGCCTATCGGTCGTGACCGGCCAGTCTTGAGTCCGGCATGCAAAAAATGTGAGGCAGCTAACTATTTTCCTGACCAGCGGTTGACCCAAGTCGGAACAAGGGGGCTGATCCTGGGTCAACCTGAACCTGGCAAACACCTTTTGAATCCGATATTTAATGGCGGGGGCGGCGGTTTTTCCTTATCGTGTGCGCCCTTTGCAACAACCCGAGATAGACGCATGTTGGAAACTTCCCTGAATCAACTCGAGCAACTGGTCAGCGACCTGATGCACAAGAACGCGCAACTGGCCGAGCAGAACGCCAGCCTTGGCCAGGAACTGGCCCAGGCCAAGGAAGAGAACGACAGCCTGCAGTTGTCGCTGATGGAGCAGGAAGAGAAGCACGGCGCCACCGCCGCCCGCATCCAGGCCCTGGTCGAGCGCGCCAGCGCGGGTGTCGTGAACGCATGAGACTGCAAGCGCAGCCGGTCAATGTCGTGTCGATCCTGGGCAACGACTATTCGCTCAAGGCGCCCGAAGGCCAGGAAGAAACCCTTTCCCAGGCCGTGCGCATGCTCAACGTCGCGCTGGCCGAAACCAAGCGCAACTACCCGACCCTGATCGGTGACAAACTGCTGGTGCTGGCCGCCCTGAACCTGTGCTCCAAGCAGATCGAGCTGCAGCGCGAGCACGACCGCACCCTCGAGCGCACCCAGGCGCAGATCGACGCCACGGTCGATGCCATCAGCAAGGCCGTCTCCGACGTCTGACTGACGCCATCGCGCAGCTTCGTGGGAGCGGTTTTCCCCGTGCGGCGGGCGATCCATCCTGTCGCAGATCACTGGAACAACTGGATACTTAAGTGTATACACTTCCCGAAAAACAATAATTATCGGGGAGTGGGGCATGCATATCTGGCGGCGGAGTATCCAGTGGCAATTGATCGCAAGCATGGGCGCCGCCCTGCTGGCGAGCATCCTGGTGGTGGTGGCGATCTACACGATGGCGCTCAACCGCCTGACCGAGCGTTACCTTGTGGATACGGCGTTGCCGGCCAGCGTCGAGGCCATCCGCAACGATATCGAGCGCATGCTCGGCCAGCCGCTGGTGGCGGCGGCGGACATCGCTGGCAACACCCTCCTGCGCGACTGGCTGGCCGCCGGTGAAGCCCCGGCAGAGCTGCCGCGCTTCATCGAATACCTGGACGCGGCCAAGCAGCGCAACCACGCTTTCACCACTTTGTTCGCCTCTACCGTTACCGGCCACTACTACAACGAGAAGGGCCTGGACCGCACCCTCAGCCGCGCCAACCCCAAGGACAAGTGGTTCTACGGCTACATCGACAGTGGCGCCGAGCGCCTGATCAACATCGATATCGACGGCTCCACCGGCGAGCTGGCGCTGTTCATCGACTACCGGGTCGAGAAGGACGGCCAGTTGGTCGGCGTGGCCGGCATGGGCCTGCGTATGACCGAACTGTCGAAGCTGATCCACGACTTCAGTTTCGGCGAGCACGGCAAAGTGTTCCTGGTGCGCAATGACGGCCTGATCCAGGTCCACCCCGACCAGCAGTTCAGTGGCAAGCGCCAGCTAGCCGAGCAGTTGGATATCGAGGCGGCCAAGGCCGTGCTGGTGGGTGGCGAAGGCTTGCGCAGCAGCCGTTTTCAGCGTGATGGCGAGGACTACCTGGCCCTGGGCCTGCCCCTGCGTGACCTGAACTGGACCCTGGTAGCAGAGGTGCCGGAAGCCGAGATCTACGCCCAGGCCCGTCAGGCCATCTGGCAGACCTGCCTGATTGGCGGCGGCGTGGCGCTGCTGTCGTTATTGCTGGTGGTGCTGCTGGCGCGTGGGCTGGTCCGGCCCATTCGCCAGGTCACCGCCGCATTGGTGCAGATCGGCGGTGGCGCGGGGGACCTCAGTCATCGCCTGGACGACTCGCGCCAGGACGAACTGGGCGACCTGGCCCGTGGCTTCAACCGCTTCCTCGACAGCCAGCGTGGCCTGATCGGTGAAGTGCTGCGCACCACCGAGCGCCTGCACCTGTCGGTGGCGCAGGTGACCCGGGTGGTGGACAACACCGCCGAGCGCTCGGGCCGCCAGCAGGAGATGACCGAGATGGTCGCCACCGCCGTGCACGAGATGGGCCTGACCGTGCAGGACATCGCCCAGAACGCCGGTTCCGCCGCCCATGCCTCGCAATCGGCGCGTGACGAGGCGCTGCAGGCGCGGGAGGTGGTGCGCCGCTCCATCCACAACATCGAAGGCATGTCCGGTGAGATTGGCCGCGCTGCCGAGGCGGTGACGCAGCTGGCCGACGAGGTTGCCTCGATCGACGAAGTGCTGGCGGTGATCCGCAGTATTTCCGAGCAGACCAACCTGCTGGCGCTCAACGCCGCCATCGAAGCGGCGCGGGCCGGCGAGATGGGCCGGGGCTTCGCCGTGGTGGCCGATGAGGTCCGGACCCTGGCGCGGCGGACCCAGGTGTCCACCGACGAGGTGCAGCAGATGATCCACCGTCTCAAGCAGGGTGCGGGCACCGCCGTGACGTCGATGCAGGCGGGACAGCAGGCGACCGGCAATGGGGTCGAGTCGAGCCAGCGTACAGGGGCTTCGCTGGGGGCGATCACTGATCAGGTCGAGCGCATCAGCGGCATGAACGAGCAGGTGGCCACTGCGACCGAGGAGCAGTCGGCGGTGACCGAGGAGATCAACCGGACGGTGCAGGGGATTTCCGATCTGGCGCGGCAGACAGCCAGCGAAGTGCAGGGGTGTCGCGACGAATGCCAGGCGTTGCGTGGGCTGGCCGATGACCTGGCGCGGCAGATGGGTGGGTTCAGGCTTTGATTCGCTGGGGCCGCTCTGCGGCCCTTTCGCGGCACAAGGCCGCTCCTACAGGGGATTGCAATACCTGTAGGAGCGGCCTTGTGTCGCGAAAGGAGGGCGAAGCCCTCCCGGCATTGGGTCAGGCACCAAAGATGGCGCGGATATCCGCCGCTAGCTCACGCACCCGGGCTTCCTGGGTATCCCACGAACACATGAACCGCGCCCCACCGCTACCGATGAACGTATAGAACCGCCAGCCTTTGTTGCGCAGCACTTCCAGCGCATGCTCCGGCATCTGCAGGAACACCCCGTTGGCCTCCACCGGGAACATCAGTTCCACTCCAGGCAAATCACTCACCAGCGACGCCAGCAGCTGCGCGCAGTGGTTGGCATGCTTGCCATGGCGCATCCACGCACCGTCTTCGAGCAGACCAACCCATGGCGCCGACAGGAAACGCATCTTCGACGCCAGTTGCCCGGCCTGCTTGCAGCGGTAGTCGAAGTCTTCGGCCAGGTCGCGGTTGAAGAACAGGATCGCCTCGCCGACCGCCATGCCGTTCTTGGTGCCGCCAAAGCACAGCACATCGACCCCGGCCTTCCAGGTCAGCTCGGCCGGCGAGCAGCCGAGGAACGCGCAGGCATTGGTGAACCGTGCGCCGTCCATGTGCAGGTTCAGGCCCAGCTCCTTGCAGGTGGCGCTGATCGCCTTGAGCTCGTCGGGGCGATACACGGTACCCACTTCGGTGGCCTGGGTGATGGTCACCACGCGGGGCTTGGGGTAGTGGATGTCCTGGCGCTTGAGCGCCACTTCGCGGATTGACTGGGGCGTCAGCTTGCCGTTGACGCTGGCGGCGGTCAGCAGCTTGGAGCCGTTGGAGAAGAACTCCGGCGCGCCGCATTCGTCAGTCTCGACGTGGGCGGTCTCGGAGCAGATCACGCTGTGGTAGCTCTGGCACAGCGAGGCCAGGGCCAGGGAGTTGGCAGCGGTGCCGTTGAAGGCGAAGAACACCTCGCAGTCGGTCTCGAACAGCTTGCGGAAGTATTCCGAGGCGCGTTCGGTCCACTGGTCGTCGCCGTAGGCGCGTTGGTGGCCCTGGTTGGCCTTTTCCATGGCGGCCCAGGCTTCGGGGCAGATGCCGGAGTAGTTGTCGCTGGCGAATTGTTGGTTGTTGTCGGTCATGACGCCTGTCCTTTTGTACGACGCAGGAACGCACTCTAAACCATCGATTTGGCGGTTGCCTATACAGGTTGTCCAAAGGCACCGCCGCTCCCACGATGTTTTCCTCAGCGCCTTGAGCAATGTCGTAAACGCGCCATTGCAAGGCGCGCGCAGGCATCTGTGCCCCGGTGCCCGGTCATACCATCGCTGCAAAGGGTGGGAAAACCCTCACCAGACAAGAAACGATCGCTGCCGGGAGATACACGATGTTCAGCAAGCAAGACCAGATCCAGGGTTATGACGACGCACTGCTGGCGGCGATGAATGCCGAGGAACAGCGCCAGGAAGATCACATCGAGCTGATCGCCTCGGAGAACTACACCAGCAAGCGCGTGATGCAGGCCCAGGGCAGCGGCCTGACCAACAAGTACGCCGAGGGCTACCCAGGCAAGCGCTACTACGGTGGTTGCGAGCATGTGGACAAGGTCGAGGCGCTGGCCATCGAGCGCGCCAAGCAGCTGTTCGGCGCCGACTACGCCAACGTCCAGCCGCACTCCGGCTCCTCGGCCAACGGCGCCGTGTACCTCGCCCTGCTGCAGGCCGGCGACACCATCCTGGGCATGAGCCTGGCCCACGGCGGCCACCTGACCCACGGCGCCAAGGTGTCGTCTTCGGGCAAGCTGTACAACGCCGTGCAGTACGGCATCGACACCACCACGGGCCTGATCGACTACGACGAAGTCGAGCGCCTGGCCGTCGAGCACAAACCGAAGATGATCGTCGCCGGCTTCTCGGCCTACTCGAAGACCCTCGATTTCCCACGCTTCCGCCAGATCGCCGATAAAGTCGGCGCGCTGCTGTTCGTCGACATGGCCCACGTCGCCGGCCTGGTCGCCGCCGGCCTGTACCCGAACCCGATCCCCTTCGCCGACGTGGTCACCACCACCACCCACAAGACCCTGCGCGGTCCGCGTGGCGGCCTGATCCTGGCCAAGTCGAACGAGGAGATCGAGAAGAAGCTCAACGCCGCCGTGTTCCCCGGCGCCCAGGGCGGCCCGCTGATGCACGTGATCGCTGCCAAGGCGGTGTGCTTCAAGGAAGCGCTGGAGCCTGGCTTCAAGGCCTACCAGAAGCAGGTGATTGAAAACGCCCAGGCCATGGCCCAGGTGTTCGTCGACCGCGGCTACGACGTGGTCTCCGGCGGCACCGACAACCACCTGTTCCTGGTCAGCCTGATCCGCCAGGGCCTGACCGGCAAGGACGCCGACGCCGCCCTCGGCCGCGCCCATATCACCGTCAACAAGAACGCCGTGCCCAACGACCCGCAGTCGCCGTTCGTCACCTCGGGCCTGCGCATCGGCACCCCGGCCGTCACCACCCGTGGTTTCAAGGTCGTCCAGTGCGTGGCGCTGGCCGGCTGGATCTGCGATGTGCTGGACAACCTGGGCGACGCCGATGTCGAGGCCGATGTGGCCAAGAACGTCGCCGCCCTGTGCGCCGACTTCCCGGTCTACCGCTGAGTGGAGCAGAACACCATGCAACGTTATTCGGGCTTCGGCCTCTTCAAGCACTCCCTCAGCCACCACGAGAACTGGCAGCGCATGTGGCGCACGCCGACGCCGAAGAAGGTCTACGACGTGGTCATCGTCGGCGGTGGCGGCCATGGCCTGGCCACGGCCTACTACCTGGCCAAGGAGCACGGCATCACCAACGTGGCGGTGGTCGAGAAGGGCTACCTGGGCGGCGGCAACACCGCCCGCAACACCACCATCGTGCGTTCCAACTACCTGTGGGATGAGTCGGCGCACCTGTATGAACACGCCATGAAACTGTGGGAGGGGCTGTCCCAGGACATCAACTACAACGTGATGTTCTCCCAGCGCGGCGTGTACAACCTGTGCCATACCCTGCAGGACATCCGTGACTCCGAGCGCCGGGTCAACGCCAACCGCCTCAATGGCGTGGACGGCGAGCTGATCCGCACCGAGCAGGTCGCGGCCGAGATCCCGTACCTGGACTGCTCGAAGAACACCCGCTACCCGATCCTCGGCGCCACTGTGCAGCGCCGTGGTGGCGTGGCCCGTCACGACGCCGTGGCCTGGGGCTTCGCCCGTGCCGCCGACGCCCTGGGCGTGGACCTGATCCAGCAGACCGAGGTGATCGGCTTCCGTAAAGAGAATGGCGCCGTGATCGGCGTTGAAACCAACAAGGGCTTCATCGGCGCCAAGCGCGTCGGCGTGGTCACCGCCGGCAACTCCGGCCACATGGCCAAGTTGGCGGGCTTCCGCCTGCCGCTGGAATCGCACCCGTTGCAGGCACTGGTATCGGAGCCGATCAAACCGATCATCGACAGCGTGATCATGTCCAACGCCGTGCACGGCTACATCAGCCAGTCCGACAAGGGCGACCTGGTGATCGGCGCCGGTATCGACGGCTGGGTCGGCTACGGCCAGCGCGGCTCCTACCCGGTCATCGAGCACACCCTGCAGGCGATCGTCGAGATGTTCCCGATCCTCTCCCGTGTGCGCATGAACCGCCAGTGGGGCGGCATCGTCGACACCACGCCGGATGCCTGCCCGATCATTTCCAAGACCCCGGTGAAGAACATGTTCTTCAACTGCGGCTGGGGCACCGGCGGCTTCAAGGCCACCCCGGGCTCGGGCAACGTGTTCGCCGCGAGCCTGGCCAAAGGCGAGATGCACCCGCTGGCCGCGCCTTTCTCCATCGACCGTTTCTACAACGGCGCGCTGATCGACGAACACGGCGCCGCTGCCGTCGCCCACTGACCCGGAGACAACCGTCATGTTGCAAATCTTCTGTCCCCACTGCGGCGAGCTGCGCTCCGAGGAAGAATTCCACGCATCAGGCCAGGCGCACATTGCCCGCCCGCTGGACCCGAACGCCTGCTCCGACGAGGAATGGGGCACCTACATGTTCTTCCGCGACAACCCGCGCGGCATCCACCATGAGCTGTGGGACCACGTCGCGGGCTGTCGCCAGTACTTCAACGTCACCCGCGACACCGTGACCTACGAGATCCTGGAAACCTACAAGATCGGCGAGAAGCCGCAGGTTACCGCCGCCTCGAAACAGAGCACCGCGCCAGCGACCGCCAAGGGCCAAGGGGAAAAAGTATGAGCCAGACCTATCGCCTCGCCAGCGGCGGCCGTATCGACCGCAGCAAGGTGCTGAACTTCAGCTTCAACGGCAAGACCTACCAGGGTTATGCCGGCGACACCCTGGCCGCCGCGCTGCTGGCCAACGGCGTCGACATCGTCGGGCGCAGCTTCAAGTACTCGCGCCCCCGCGGGATCATCGCCGCCGGCACCGAAGAGCCAAACGCGATCCTGCAGATCGGCTCCAGCGAAGCCACCCAGATCCCCAACGTGCGCGCCACCCAGCAGGCCTTGTATGCAGGCCTGGTGGCCACCAGCACCAACGGCTGGCCGAACGTCAACAACGACATGATGGGGATCATCGGCAAGGTCGGCGGCAACATGATGCCGCCTGGGTTCTACTACAAGACCTTCATGTACCCCAAGTCGTTCTGGATGACCTACGAGAAGTACATCCGCAAGGCGGCGGGCCTCGGCCGTGCGCCGCTGCAGAACGATCCGGACAGCTACGACTACATGAACCAGCACTGCGACGTGCTGATCGTCGGTGCCGGCCCCGCAGGTTTGGCCGCCGCCCTGGCCGCTGCACGCAGCGGTGCTCGGGTAATCCTGGCGGATGAGCAGGAAGAGTTCGGCGGCACCTTGCTCGACAGCCGCGAAACCCTCGATGGCAAACCAGCCGCCGATTGGGTCAATGCCGTCGTCGCCGAGCTGGAGTCGCTGCCGGAAGTCACCCTGCTGCCACGCAGCACCGTCAACGGCTATCACGACCACAACTTCCTGACCATCCACGAGCGTCTCACCGACCACCTCGGCGACCGTGCGCCCATCGGCCAGGTACGCCAACGCGTGCACCGTGTACGGGCCAATCGTGTGGTGCTGGCCGCTGGCGCCCACGAGCGTCCGCTGGTGTACGGCAACAACGACCTGCCGGGCAACATGCTGGCTGGCGCCGTATCGACCTACGTGCGCCGCTATGGCGTGGCCCCGGGCCGCAAGCTGGTGCTGTCGACCAACAACGACCACGCCTACCGCGCCGCGCTGGACTGGCACGACGCCGGCCTGCAAGTGGTCGCCATCGCCGACGCCCGCCACAACCCACGCGGTTCGCTGGTCGAAGAGGCTCGCGCCAAAGGTATCCGTATTCTCACTTCCAGCGCCGTGATCGAGGCCAAGGGCAGCAAGCACGTCACCGGCGCCCGCGTGGCCGCCATTGATGTGCAGGCGCACAAGGTCACCAGCCCTGGCGAAACCCTCGAGTGCGACCTGATCGCGACTTCCGGCGGATACAGCCCGGTGGTCCACTTGGCTTCGCACCTGGGCGGTCGCCCGGTATGGCGTGAAGACATCCTCGGCTTCGTGCCGGGCGATGCGCCGCAGAAGCGTGTGTGCGTCGGTGGCGTGAACGGTGTCTATGCCCTCGGCGATGTGATCGCCGACGGCTTCGAAGGTGGCGTGCGCGCTGCCACCGAGGCAGGTTTCAAGGCCAGCGCCGGCACCCTGCCGAAAACCCTGGCGCGCAAGGAAGAGGCCACCGTGGCGCTGTTCCAGGTACCCCACGACAAGGGCACCGCCCGTGCGCCGAAGCAGTTCGTCGACCAGCAGAACGACGTTACCGCCGCCGCCATCGAGCTGGCCACCCGCGAGGGCTTCGAGTCGGTCGAGCATGTCAAGCGCTATACCGCGCTGGGCTTCGGCACCGACCAGGGCAAGCTGGGCAACATCAACGGCCTGGCCATCGCCGCCCGTTCGCTCGGAATAGGCATCCCGGAAATGGGCACCACCATGTTCCGCCCCAACTACACGCCGGTGACCTTCGGCGCAGTGGCGGGCCGGCACTGCGGCCACCTGTTCGAGCCGGTGCGCTTCACCGCCCTGCATGCCTGGCACATCAAGAACGGCGCCGAGTTCGAGGACGTCGGCCAGTGGAAGCGCCCGTGGTACTTCCCCAAGCCCGGCGAAGACATCCACACCGCCGTGGCCCGCGAATGCAAGGCCGTGCGTGACAGCGTCGGCCTGCTGGACGCCTCGACCCTGGGCAAGATCGATATCCAGGGCGCGGACGCCCGCGAGTTCCTCAACCGCATCTACACCAACGCCTGGACCAAGCTCGACGTGGGCAAGGCCCGCTACGGCCTGATGTGCAAGGAAGACGGCATGGTCTTCGACGACGGCGTCACCGCCTGCGTCGGTGACAACCACTTCATCATGACCACCACCACCGGCGGTGCCGCCCGCGTGTTGCAGTGGCTGGAGCTGTACCACCAGACCGAATGGCCGGAGATGAAGGTGTACTTCACCTCGGTCACCGACCACTGGGCGACCATGACCCTGTCCGGCCCCAACAGCCGCAAGCTGCTGGCCGAGGTCAGCGACATCGACCTGGACAAGGAAGGCTTCCCGTTCATGAGCTGGAAGGAGGGCCTGGTCGGCGGCGTGCCGGCGCGGGTGTTCCGCATCTCGTTCACCGGCGAGCTGTCGTATGAGATCAACGTCCAGGCCAACTACGCCATGGGCGTGCTGGAGCAGATCGTCGAAGCGGGCAAGAAGTACAACCTGACCCCGTACGGCACCGAGACCATGCACGTGCTGCGCGCCGAGAAGGGCTTCATCATCGTCGGCCAGGACACAGACGGCTCGATGACCCCGGACGACCTCAACATGAGCTGGTGCGTGGGCCGCAACAAGGCCTTCTCGTGGATCGGCCTGCGCGGCATGAACCGCGAGGACACCGTGCGCGAGAACCGCAAGCAGCTGGTGGGCCTCAAGCCTGTGGACCCGAACGTGTGGCTGCCGGAAGGCGCCCAGCTGGTGTTCGATCCGAAGCAGCCGATCCCGATGGACATGGTCGGGCACGTCACCTCCAGCTACGCGGCCAACTCCCTGGGCTATTCGTTCGCCATGGGTGTGGTCAAGGGCGGTCTCAAGCGCATGGGCGAGCGGGTGTATTCGCCCCAGGCCGACGGCAGCGTGATCGAGGCCGAGATCGTGTCTTCGGTGTTCTTCGATCCGAAGGGCGAGCGGCAGAACGTCTAAGGCTTCCGGCTGGCGACACCGGACACTGTGGGAGCGGGCTTGCCCCGCGATGCGATGGAGGCCTGGGCGCCCCCATCGCGGGGCAAGCCCGCTCCCATGGTGCCGATGCCGCTCTGACCTACAAGAATTCAAGGCAGGTAAGAAATGAGCGCTATCAACGTCTTCCAGCAAAACCCGGGCTCCGATGCCAAGGCCCAGTCGCCGCTGCACCACGCCGACCTGGCCAGCCTGGTCGGCAAGGGCCGCAAGAACGCAGGCGTGACCCTGCGCGAAAAGAAACTCCTCGGCCACCTCACTATCCGTGGCAATGGCCATGACCAGGCCTTCGCCGGCGGCGTGCACAAGGCCCTTGGCCTGGAGCTGCCGGTGGCTCTGACCGTGGTCGCCAACAACGAGATGTCGCTGCAGTGGGTGGGCCCGGACGAGTGGCTGCTGATCGTCCCCGGCGGCCAGGAGTTCGCCGTCGAGCAGAAGCTGCGCGATGCCCTCGACGGCCAGCACATCCAGGTGGTCAACGTCAGCGGCGGGCAGACCCTGCTTGAACTGCGCGGCCCCAACGTGCGCGACGTGCTGATGAAATCCACCAGCTATGATGTACACCCGAACAACTTCCCGGTGGGCAAGGCCGTCGGCACCGTGTTCGCCAAGTCGCAGCTGGTGATCCGCCGCACCGCCGAGGACACCTGGGAGCTGGTGATCCGCCGCAGCTTCTCCGACTACTGGTGGCTGTGGCTGCAGGACGCGTCGGCCGAATACGGCCTGGCCATCGAAGCGTAAGGAGCATTACCCATGAGTCGGGCACCGGACACCTGGATTCTCACTGCCGACTGCCCGAGCATGCTCGGCACGGTCGATGTAGTGACGCGTCATCTCTACGAGCAGCGCTGCTACGTCACCGAGCACCATTCCTTCGATGACCGGCTGTCGGGGCGGTTCTTCATTCGCGTGGAGTTCCGCGCCCCGGACGGTTTCGACGAGGATGCCTTCCGTGCTGGGCTGGCCGAGCGCAGCGAGGCGTTCGGCATGGCCTTCGAGCTGGTCGCGCCGAATCACCGCCCCAAGGTGGTGATCATGGTGTCCAAGGCCGACCATTGCCTGAACGACCTGCTGTACCGCCAGCGCATCGGCCAGCTGGCCATGGACGTGGTCGCGGTGGTGTCCAACCATCCTGACCTGGAGCCGCTGGCGCACTGGCACAAGATTCCCTACTACCACTTCGCCCTCGACCCGAACGACAAGCCAGCGCAGGAGCGCAAGGTACTGCAGGTGATCGAGGAGAGCGGTGCCGAGCTGGTCATTCTTGCCCGCTACATGCAGGTGCTGTCGCCGGAGCTGTGCCGGCGGCTGGATGGCTGGGCGATCAACATCCACCACTCGCTGCTGCCCGGGTTCAAGGGCGCCAAGCCGTATCACCAGGCCTACAACAAGGGCGTGAAGATGGTTGGCGCCACGGCGCACTACATCAACAACGACCTGGACGAAGGGCCGATCATCGCCCAGGGCGTGGAGGTGGTGGACCATGCCCACTATCCCGAGGACCTGATCGCCAAGGGGCGCGATATCGAGTGCCTGACCCTGGCGCGGGCTGTTGGTTATCACATTGAGCGGCGGGTGTTTCTTAACGCCAATCGGACTGTCGTTCTCTGATCGAGTGCCGGGGCTGCTGCGCAGCCCTTTCGCGACACGAGGCCGCTCCTACAAAGTCCGCGTATGCCCTGGCTGACGCGGTCCCCTGTAGGAGCGGCCTTGTGTCGCGAAAGGGCCGCGCAGCGGCCCCGGCTTTTGGCCTGCCGTGAACAGGCATCTGCCTGTCGCATCCAGTCACCGCCCCACCGCCCATCCAGCCCACAATCCCCTTCATCCAGTAACACAGGCCGCCCACGGAAAGGCGGCGCTTTCCACCACCGCTGCATAAATACAAATCAAGCGAGGTAAGAAGCATGTCTGGTAACCGTGGAGTGGTGTATCTCGGCGCGGGCAAGGTCGAGGTGCAGAAGATCGACTACCCCAAGATGCAGGACCCGCGCGGCAAGAAGATCGAGCACGGCGTCATCCTCAAGGTGGTCTCCACCAACATCTGCGGCTCCGACCAGCACATGGTCCGCGGCCGTACCACCGCACAGGTCGGCCTGGTCCTGGGTCACGAAATCACCGGTGAAATCGTCGAAATGGGCCGTGACGTCGAACGCCTGAAAATCGGCGATCTGGTATCGGTACCCTTCAACGTCGCCTGCGGCCGCTGCCGCTCGTGCAAAGAGATGCACACCGGCGTCTGCCTCACCGTCAACCCGGCCCGCGCCGGTGGCGCCTACGGCTATGTCGACATGGGCGACTGGACCGGCGGCCAGGCCGAGTACGTGCTGGTGCCCTACGCTGACTTCAACCTGCTGAAACTGCCGGACCGCGACAAGGCCATGGAGAAGATCCGCGACCTGACCTGCCTGTCCGACATCCTCCCCACCGGTTACCACGGCGCCGTCACCGCAGGTGTCGGCCCGGGCAGCACCGTCTACGTTGCGGGCGCCGGCCCGGTCGGCCTGGCCGCCGCCGCTTCCGCCCGTCTGCTGGGCGCCGCCTGCGTCATCGTCGGCGACCTCAACCCGGCCCGGCTGGCTCACGCCAAGTCGCAAGGTTTCGAAGTGGTCGACCTGTCCAAGGACACTCCGCTGCACGAGCAGATCATCGATATCCTCGGTGAGCCGGAAGTGGACTGCGCCGTCGATGCCGTTGGCTTCGAGGCCCGTGGTCATGGCCATGAAGGCGCCAAGCACGAAGCCCCGGCCACCGTGCTCAACTCGCTGATGCAGGTGACCCGCGTGGCCGGCAAGATCGGTATTCCGGGCCTGTACGTGACCGAAGACCCGGGTGCGGTGGATGCCGCCGCCAAGATCGGTGCCCTGAGCATCCGCTTCGGCCTGGGCTGGGCCAAGTCCCACAGCTTCCACACCGGACAGACCCCAACCATGAAGTACAACCGCCAGCTGATGCAGGCGATCATGTGGGATCGCATCAATATCGCTGAGGTGGTGGGGGTGCAGGTGATCAGCCTGGATCAGGCGCCGGAGGGGTATGGCGAGTTTGATGCGGGGGTGCCGAAGAAGTTTGTGATTGATCCGCATAGGACCTTTAGCGCAGCTTGAATCAAGCAAGTGAGGCCCCTCGTGGGCCTCACTATGCCATAGCTCAATACATGAACTCCATAAATACGCTCGTACGATTAGGCCGTCATTCAGTTCGCCTGATTTGATCGCGTGTGCTCCGCATAGTAATTGCACCTCGTCGCTCACCAGGTAGTCGCGTTTCTTGCTGTGCCGTAAAAGCCGCAAATTCACGCATTCGATCGGCATCGTTCGATCTGTCGTTAGTTCGTTCCGCTTGGCTCGCAAGCTCCATGGCACGCTCGTAGTCAGGTAGCTCACCATATACGACTTCGCCATAATGTGGTGCGGGATCGTCAAGTTCGCTCATAGAGGATAGTGAGCTACGGTGGGAAGTTGAAAAGTCGTAATCAAATATACGTTGTCTTATGGATGGGGTCGGTGTGGGCTCTGGTGTCATTGTGTACCCGACTTGAAAGTTTTGACTTCCTGTAGGTGAGGCGTCAGGGGGGGGATTGGGGGCTGAAGAGTTCTGTCCCGATCTCCGGCCGAATATGTTTAGTATACCTTTCGCAAGACTTCTGGCATGACGGTAAATTGACTTGTGACCAGATGGGTCCGTTCTGTTAACTGGGTCATTTAGGCAGTAACAGAATGCGTTGATCCCACCGGCACCGAAAGGGCTGTAGCTGTCAGGTGAGTTGAAGCGCATCAGTGATGGAGTGAAGGAGCGATATCCATTGCCTAACAAATAACCACCCGATGCCGTGCGGGGTTCGGCATTGAAGCCAAGAAGTGGCCAGAAAGTTTTATCTAAACGATCGTAACCATAAGGTGTATAAGAAAATTCTTTGGGGGCTTCACAGACTTGGCGGCCTAAGACGGATCCGTGTTTATCAATCGCCAGCATGGATGTGGTGCCTTGCTTGAGTTGTTGTGCCATGGGACCTCCGAGTTATGGGATTCGTCGTTACCTAACTTTGTGACGAGGTTTGGCGGCTAGCAACTGGTAGAAATGATAGGCTGCAGAATAGCCCTACATAATTCACGTCTATTTCGTACAGCTGGAGAAAGGTTGCGGGAAATATCCTTCACAATCTGTCGATACACGTCTGATTGTCCGGGGAAATCCTGCCCACTAGGCTTGCTCGGTCGCTGTCGGTTCAGCGATCGGGTGTGGAAACCCGGTAGTCACGACCCACTGTCGTCATGGCAGTTGTGCACGGGAGGCCTTATGGCCTACCGGGTTACTCGTGACCGGTTTTCCACCCCATGTACAACTGCCACCCTACGTGTGGAAACGGACGGGAGCAGTTCAACCACACGAGTAACTGCCATGAAAAAGATCGTCCCCGATCCACCCCACCAATTCGCCTTACCCCCTGACAAATCCCTCGCCCGTGCCATCCATGACGGTGTCGTGCCCATGGAATACGTGCTGGCCAACGTCTCCCACTACCTGATGTTCGCCTTCAGCGACAGCCACCGGGCGCTGGACCGCATCGAGGACGAAGAGACGCGGCAATTGCTCAAGCTTGGGCTACGGGCCATGCAGATCGCCTGGGGGCAGGCGGATGCGCTGGCCAGTGCGGTGGAAAACAGAGCTGGCCAGTAAATGTCCATCGCGGGGCAAGCCCGCTCCCACGAATGACCCAGGCCATCCTTTGTGGGAGCGGGCTTGCCCCGCGATAAGACCCTGCAATGAACACCGATGGCCGGCCCGGAACAAACCCCCGGCGCTCCAGTCAAACCCCTCGTTTCCCGGCCATTCCGGCCGACGAGGTCCCTCCCGATGAAAGCAATCACCCTGGCAACCCTGATGACCCTGGCCGCAAGCCCGGTGTTCGCCTTCAACCTCAGCGACGCGGCCAATGCCGTCTCGGCCATGCAGAACCAGAATCAACAGGGCCAGGTGCAGGCCCCGGCAGGCCAGGCCAACCTGCTCAACACCTTGGGCAGCGAATTGAAGATCACCCCCGAGCAGGCCATCGGCGGCGCCGGGGCGATGCTGGGGCTGGCGCGCAATAACCTCAGCGGCGACGACTATGGGCAACTGACCAAGGCCGTGCCGGGGCTGGACCTGCTGTCCGGCACCAATGCGCTGGGTGGGTTGAGCGGGCTGGGGCAGTTGCTCGGCAATGACAAGAACAGCTCTGCACTGAGCAATGCGCTGGGCGGCGAGGTGCAGAACCGCAACGATCTGGATACTGCCTTCAAGGCGCTGGGCATGGATACCGGGATGATCGGGCAGTTCGCGCCGTTGATCCTGCAGTATCTGGGACAGCAGGGGATTGCCGGGTCGTTGCTGCAGAACCTGGGGAGCTTGTGGGCCAACCCGGTCACTGGCAATCCACCTTCGGTATAAGCTGCAGATCTAGCGACGCACGGTTCTGGCTTGATCCTGGCTCTCCCAGGCACTGATCTGCATATCCAGCATCGCAGCCCTTTCCTCGAGCACTCTGATCTGTGCGTGGAGATCATTGCGCATATGTTCGTCTGGTATGAGGGCTAGAGATGAGAGGAGCTGTTGTGCGCTTTGTCGTGCCGCGTCTCGTTCCAACCGCTGTGCCTCGGCTCGTTCTCGCGTGAGGCGTCGGCCACGGGGAGGAAGCGGTGGTGCTGTACTCTGTGGGTGATTTGCACTGCCTGGGGACTGTGCATCGATGTTTGTGCGCGTTGTGTTCGTTGCTTGCAGATTGGCCAGTAGTGCTTCGTTCCCGGCATGCGGGGTGGGGAAGACCTGCTGTGCTGGCGCTCCAGGCGCAAGAGTGAGTACATCGATTGTTGGTGCAGGAGTTATAGGCTCTGCTGCCGAGGGCAATACCACCTGCAAGCGTCTAGGTTTGGCGGAGAGATGCCCTGTCGGGTCTACCCTGTTGACAGGGTCGCCACTGCAGTAAGCATAAGCATTCAGGCCACCTTCGCCAAACGGGCTCCAGCTATCAACCGACAGGAAGCGCATCAGGGCCGGGCTGTAGCCCCGCGTACCATTACCGAGCAAGTAAAGTCCTGTGTGTCGTTCCCTGAACGCCCCCGTGAAGCGGGACAATGGGATTCCAGTGTCCGGTATGGGATCGAATCCATAAGGTGCATAACACCTGCGGCTACTGTTCGCGCCCAACGCACCGTAGAACACGGACCGTTGGCTGTCGGTTGCCATCAAAAGGCAGGCGACCTGCAAGGGGTGATGAATTGGCTTGCTGCTGTTACGTACCATGTCACCGCCCTTCGCAAGCCAATGTGGCCTGAAGTCTCTCACTGCCCGCACAGGCATTCTACTGATAAAAATGTCAGGCCAAGCCAGGCAGTATCAGGACTCCGATCATTGCGGCCTGTGAGAGCGGGTTTATCCGCGAATGGGCCGGAACAGGATCAACGCATCTCGGCGCGCAATTCCTCGATCCGCTGGTCCTTCTCCAGCCACAGCTGGTTTACCCAGGCCTGCACAGTCTGGCGGAAGGCCGGGTCGTTCTCGTAGTCGCCTTCGCTCAACGCCGGGTCCAGCTCGCGCACGCGGATGTCGATGATCACCCGGCTGATGCTGCCGTTGAGCAGGTCCCAGAACCCCGGCGCCTTGTTGCCCGGGTAGACGATGGTCACGTCGAGCAGCGCATCCAGCTGCTCGCCCAGCGCCGCCAGTACGAAGGCCACGCCGCCGGCCTTGGGCTTGAGCAGGTGGCGGTAGGGCGACTGTTGCTGTTGGCGCTTGGCCTCGGTGAAGCGGGTGCCTTCGAGGTAGTTGACCACGGTCACCGGCTGGCGCTTGAACAGCTCGCAGGCGGCCTTGGTGATCTCCAGGTCCTTGCCCTTGAGTTCGGGATGCTTGTCGAGGAAGGCCTTGCTGTAGCGCTTCATGAACGGGTAATCCAGGCCCCACCAGGCCAGGCCCAGCAGTGGTACCCAGATCAGCTCCTTCTTGAGGAAGAACTTGAAGAACGGTACGCGGCGGTTGAGGCTTTCGATCAGCGCCGGGATATCGACCCAGGTCTGGTGGTTGCTCACGCACAGGTACGAGGTGTCCTGACGCAGGGTGTCGACGCCGCGGATGTCCCACTGGGTGGGGATGCACAGGGCGAAGATGGCCTTGTCGATTTCCGACCAGGTCTCGGCGATCCACATCACCGCGGCCGACGCATAGTCGCGGCCACGGCCCGGCAGCACCAGCTTGAGCAGGGCGAAGACCAGCAACGGGCCGATCAGCACCAGGGTGTTGAGCAGCAGCAGGGTGAGGGTGAGGATGCCGGTCAGCAGGCGACGCATAAAGGGACTCTTGTTGTGTAAGGTGAACGGTCGGCAATGATAAGCAGGGTCTGGCCCTTAGCCAAACGTCGTACGTCCATTAACTGGGACAAATGTTTCACATTGTGTTGTTTACCCTGTTGCAACGAACCTATCCTGCCTGCGCAGTCTAAGCACTGACCCCTCTCAAGGAAGCCTGCCCCGTGAAACCCCTGCTTGCCCTGCTGACCCTTGTGGCGCTGCCGGTGATGGCCGCCGAGCCCACCCTGTACGGCCGCTACGAGAACATCGCCCTGCCGGAGATTGGTGAAACCCTCAAGGCCAAGATGGACACTGGCGCCTACACCGCGTCGCTGTCGGCCAAGGATATCGAGCAGTTCACCCGCGATGGCGAGGACTGGGTGCGTTTTCGCCTGGCCACCAAGGATGCCAATGGCAAGGTCTACGAACACAAGCTGGCGCGCATCAGCAAGATCAAGAACCGCGCCGACGAGGAGGAAGAAGGCGATGCCCCCGAGCTGTCGCGCCGCCCGGTGGTCGACCTGGAACTGTGCCTGGGCGACGTGAAGCGCACCGTGGAGGTCAACCTGGTCGACCGCAGCAGCTTCAACTACCCGCTGCTGGTGGGCGCCAAGGCCCTGCGCGAGTTCAAGGCGGCGGTGAACCCGGCGAAGAAGTTCACGGCGGGCAAGCCGGATTGCTGATTTCGCATTGGGGGCGCTTTGCGCCCCTTTCGCGGCACAAGGCCGCTCCTACAGGAAATCGCGAACACCTGTAGGAGCGGCCTTGTGCCGCGAAAGGGCCCGCAAAGGCAACAAGGATTGCGTGACCATCGCGGTTTGCCTCAAAGTCCAGCCTTTGCCCCAGCAAGGCCGGACGCCATGCCCCACATCCTCATCGTCGAAGACGAATCCGCCATCGCCGACACCCTGGTCTACGCCCTGCAGGCCGACGGCCACAGCACCGAGTGGGTGAGCCTCGGCAGCGCCGCCGTCGAGCAGCAGCGCCTGCGCCCGGCCGACCTGGTGATCCTCGACATCGGCTTGCCCGACATCAGCGGTTTCGAGACTTGCCGCCAACTGCGCCGCTTCAGCGAGGTGCCGGTGATGTTCCTCAGCGCCCGCGATGCCGAGATCGACCGGGTGCTGGGCCTGGAGATCGGCGCCGACGACTATGTGGTCAAGCCCTTCAGCCCTCGTGAGGTGGCCGCGCGGGTGCGAGCCATCCTCAAGCGCATGGCGCCCAGGGTGGAGGTGGCCAGCGAAAGTGCGCCGTTCCAGCTCGACACCCTGGCCATGCGCATCAGCTACCGTGGCCAGCCGTTGACGCTGACCCGCCACGAGTTCCGCCTGCTGCAGAGCCTGCTTGCGCAACCGCGGAGGGTGTTCAGCCGGGAGCAACTGCTCGATGGCCTGGGCGTGGCCTCGGACGTCGGCTACGAGCGCACCATCGACAGCCATATCAAGAGCCTGCGCGCCAAGCTGCGCCAGGTCGCGCCCGATGCCGAAGCGATCCAGACCCACCGCGGCCTGGGTTACAGCTACAGCCCGGAACACGCCTGATGCGCTTGGGGATTCGCATTTTCCTGGTGTACTTCCTGTTCGTCGGCCTGGCGGGCTACTTCCTGCTCAACACGGTGCGCGAGCAGATCCGCCCGGTGGTGCGGCAATCATCGGAAGAAACCCTGGTGGACACCGCCAACCTGCTGGCCGAGATCCTTCACGATGATGTGAAGAACGGTACCCTGACCCAGAGCCGCCTGTCGCAGGTGCTCGCCTCCTATGGCGAGCGGCGCCCGAGCGCGCAGATCTGGGGGCTGGCGAAGAACCAGGTCAGCCACCGCATTTACGTGACCGACGCCAAGGGCATCGTCCTGCTCGACTCCAGCGGCCAGGACCTGGGCAAGGACTACTCGCGCTGGAACGATGTCTACCTGACCCTGCGCGGCCAGTACGGCGCTCGCTCGACCCGCAGCGACCCGGACGACGAAAGCACCTCGGTGATGCATGTGGCGGCGCCGATCCTCGACCAGGGCCAGATCATCGGCGTGGTCACGGTGGCCAAGCCCAACAGCTCGCTGCAGCCCTACATCGACCGCTCCGAGCGGCGTCTGCTCACCCTCGGGTTGGGGTTGATCGTGCTGGGGCTGCTGGTCGGCGCGGCATTGTCGTGGTGGCTGACCCGCTCGTTGCGCCGGCTCACCCATTACGCCCAGGCGGTCAGCGAGGGCGAGCGCGCCGCGCTGCCGCACTACAAGGGCGGCGAGCTGTTGCAGCTGGCCACGGCGGTGGAGCGCATGCGCACCCAGCTGGAGGGCAAGGCCTATGTCGAGCGCTATGTGCATACGCTCACCCATGAACTCAAGAGCCCGCTGGCGGCAATCCGCGGCGCCTCGGAGCTGCTGCAGGGCGACATGCCGCAAGATCAGCGGGCGCGCTTCGCCGGCAATATCGAGCGTGAGAGCGAGCGCCTGCAGCAGATGATCGAGCGCCTGTTAAACCTGGCGCGGGTCGAGCAGATGCAGGCACTGGAAGATGAACAGCAGGTGGCGGTGGCGGCGCTGATCGACGAGCTGCTGCTGGCCCATGGCGCGAGGATCGACAGTGCCGGCCTGCAGGTGCGCCAGCGCATTCCGGCGGGCGTCAGGTTGCTGTGCGATCCGTTCCTGATGCGCCAGGCCTTGGCCAACTTGCTGGACAACGCGCTGGATTTCACCCCCGAGCGAGGGGCACTGGCCTTCGAGCTGGAGCGGGACGGCGAGCGGATGGCGCTTAGCCTGTTCAACCAGGGGCAGGCGATTCCCGAGTACGCCTTGGGGCGAGTCAGCGAACGGTTCTATTCGTTGCCAAGGCCCGGGACCGGGCGCAAGAGCACCGGGCTGGGGCTGAATTTCGTGGCCGAGGTGATGCAACTGCACGGCGGGACGCTGGCGGTGGACAACGTCGAGGGTGGGGTGCGGGTGAGGTTGTGGCTGCCTGCGCGACGATATAGCTGACGGCCACGTCCCTGCAGGAGCGGGCTTGTCCCGCGATGAGGCCAGCCCAGGCAACATCACTGCCTGATCGGGCAAATCGCGGGACAAGCCCGCTCCCACAGGTTTTCTGCTGATTACGCCAATCTCCACACAATCTCCACATTCCCTCCCCGAGGGCTCCACGCGGCGGGCAGACACTGCCCACATCGCAAACGGAGCCCAACCCCATGAACAAGACCCTAGGTTTCAAGCTCGGCCTGATCGCCGTGCTGATCCTGCTGTTGCTGATTCCCCTGCTGATGATTGGCGGCCTGATCGACGAGCGCCAGCAACTGCGCAACAACGTGCTGGGCGAGATCGCCGCGAGCTCCAGCTTCGACCAGCTGGTCAGCGGCCCAGTGCTGGTGGTGCCCTATCGCAAGTACGAGCGGCGCTGGATCGACAAGGACGGCACGAGCGTCCAGGAGACCACCACGATGCACGGCAATCTTTACTTCCTGCCGGAAACCTTCGCGATGGATGTGGGCGTCGATACCGAGCTGCGCGCCCGCGGCATCTACCAGGCGCGGCTGTTCCATGCCAAAAGCCAGATCAGCGGTCGCTTCAAGCTGCCTGAGCGCTGGGGGATCGAGAAGGACTACGACGACTACCGCTTCGACAAGCCGTTCCTGATGGTCGGCATCAGCGACATTCGCGGCATCGAGAACAGCCTGGAGCTCACCCTGGATGACCAGCGCCTGCCGTTCGAGGCCGGCAGTGGTGTCGACTGGTTGCCCGGTGGCGTGCATGTGGCCCTGCCGCAGTTCAGCGACCAGAAGGCCCGCGAGTTCGACTACGCCTTCGACCTGGCGCTGCTGGGCACTGGCCAACTGGCGGTGCTGCCGGTCGGCCGCAGCACCACGGTGGACATGCGCGCCAACTGGCCGCACCCGAGCTTCGTCGGCAGCTACCTGCCCAGCCGCCGTGCCATCGATGAAAAGGGCTTCAGCGCCCACTGGCAGACCTCGTTCTTCGCCACCAACCTGGAAGAGTCCATGCGCCTTTGCGCGACCGTCGGCAAGTGTGGCGAATTCAACGAGCGTGCTTTTGGCGTCAGCTTCGTCGACCCGGTGGACCAGTACCTCAAGAGCGAACGGGCGATCAAGTATGCGCTGCTGTTCATCGCCCTGACCTTTGCCGGCTTCTTCCTGTTCGAGGTGCTGAAGAACCTCAGCGTGCACCCGGTGCAGTACATCCTGGTGGGCGTGGCCCTGGCGTTCTTCTACCTGTTGTTGCTGTCGCTGTCCGAGCACCTGGGGTTTGGCATGGCCTATGGGCTGTCGGCGTCAGGGTGCGTGCTGCTGATTGGCTTTTACCTGGTTCATGTGCTGCGCAGCCTGGGGCGTGGGATTGGCTTTGCGGCGGGGCTGGCGGCGTTGTACGCGATGCTCTACGGGCTGCTCAGCGCCGAGGACTATGCGCTGCTGATGGGCTCGCTGCTGTGCTTTGGCCTGCTGGGCGTGTTCATGGTGCTGACCCGGCGGCTGGACTGGTCGCGGGTGGGGAGGGGGGTATGAGGGAGGATAGAGAGATCGGGCGGTGGTTGGCCGTGAGGATTTGCCAGCTATTTCCTGTGATACCGAGGTGAATTCTGGGGCTGCTGTGCAGCCCTTTCGCGGCACAAGGCCGCTCCTACAGGGTTGAGTGGACCCCTGTAGGAGCGGCCTTGTGCCGCGAAACGAGGGCGCAGCCCTCGCCGGCGGCGTCTCAGGCTACCGGAGCGGTAGCCACCATCGACGGCCGCTGGCTCACCTCGGCATACCACGCCGCCAGCCCCGGATACTGCCCACGCCAATCGAACTCAGGCTGGCGCAGGTCCAGGTACCCCAACGCACAGGCCACCCCGATCGCGGCGATATCGAACCCCGAGGCGATCTCTGCCAGGTGCTCGCGCTCCAGGCTCGTCAGGCTGCGGCGGATCTTCTCGCCCTGCGCCTGCACCCAACCGTCCCACTGTTTGTCCGCCGGGCGCAGGAAGGTCTCGTAGCGGGTGGCCACCGCCGCGTCCATGATCGCGTCGGCCTGGGAGGCCAGGGTCAAACGCCGCCAGCGTGCCGAGCCCTCGCGGGGGATCAGCGGCAGGCCGACGTGCTGGCTGTCGAGGTACTCGCAGATCACCCGGCTGTCGTGCAGCACGCTGCCGTCGTCCAGGCGCAGGGCCGGGATCTTGCCGATCGGATTGCCCTGGTTGAGCTGCGCGTCGCCGTTCACCGGGCTGATGTTCACGCCCTGCACGGTGACGCGGTCCAGTTGGCCGGTCTCGTGCAGCACGATCATCACCTTGCGCACGAACGGCGACAGCGGCGAATGGAACAGGATCATGGCTCAGTTGCCCTGCAGGCTGGGTGGCAGGCACACGCCGGTACCGCCGATGCCGCAGTAGCCTTCCGGGTTCTTGGCCAGGTACTGCTGGTGGTAGGCCTCGGCGAAGTACACGGTTGGCGCCTGGGCGATCTCGGTGGTGATCTCGCCGAAGCCGGCCTTGCCCAGCTCGGCCTGGAAGGCGGCCTTGCTCGCGTTGGCTTCATCCAGCTGCTGCGGCGAGGTGCAGTAGATCGCCGAGCGGTACTGGGTACCGACATCGTTGCCCTGGCGCATGCCCTGGGTCGGGTTGTGCAGCTCCCAGAACATTGCCAGCAGCTCGCGGTAGCTGACCCGGTTCTTGTCGAACACCACCAGCACCACCTCGGTGTGGCCGGTCAGGCCCGAGCAGACTTCCTCGTAGGTGGGGTTGGGGGTGAAGCCGCCGGCGTAGCCGACCACGGTGCTGACCACGCCTTCGCGCTGCCAGAAACGGCGCTCGGCGCCCCAGAAGCAGCCCAGGCCGAAGATGGCGAAGTCGATGTCGCCCTCGAAGAACGGGCCGAGCAGCGGCGTGCCTTCGAACACGTAGTGGAACTCGGGCAGGCTCATCGGGGTCTCGCGGCCAGGCAGGGCCTGTTCCGCGGTGGGCAGGACGTTTTTGTTCACCAGGATTTCCGAACGCAGGGTCATGGCCGTTCCTCTATTTGATATTCAACAACCTGGGGCCGCTTTGCGACCCTTTCGCGGCACAAGGCCGCTCCTACAGGGGGACGCATGATCCCTGTAGGAGCGGCCTTGTGCCGCGAAAGGGCTGCAAAGCAGCCCCGGCAGGCAAGTGATGTCTATAGTGCCCGAGCTTTACGCCGCTGTCAGTCCACCGGGCCACGGGGATAGCGGCGCAGCTTCTCGTTCAGCTCGCGCCCCGGAATCGGCCGGTCGAACAGGTAGCCCTGGCCGACGTCGCAACGGTGCCGGCGCAGGAACGCCAGCTGCTCGGGGGTCTCGATCCCTTCGGCGACCACCTTGAGCTTGAGGTTGTGGGCCATGGCCACCACCGCCGAGGTGATTTCCATGTCGTCCTGGTTGTCGGGGATCTCGTTGATGAAGCTGCGGTCGATCTTGATGATGTCGATCGGGAACTTCTTCAGGTAGCTCAGCGACGAATAGCCGGTGCCGAAGTCGTCCATGGCCAGGGTCAGGCCCAGGGCCTTGAGCTCGTCGAGCTGGCGGTGGGTGTCCTCGGTGGCTTCCAGCAGCAGGCCTTCGGTCAGTTCCAGCTCCAGCAGGTGCGGCGGCAGGGCTTCTTCCTTGAGGATGCTGCCGATCGAACTGACCAGCTCGGGGTCGGAGAACTGCTTGGGCGACAGGTTGATGGCCACGTGCAGGTTGCCGAAGCCGGCTTCGCGCAACTGCTGGCTCATGCGGCAGGACTGGCGCACCACCCACTTGCCGATGGGGATGATCAAGCCGGTTTCCTCGGCCACGCTGATGAACTGGTCGGGGCGGATCATGCCGCGCTCGGGGTGGTTCCAGCGCAGCAGCGCCTCCAGGCCGAGCAGGCGGCCGCTGCGCAGGCACAGCTTGGGCTGGTAGAACACTTCCAGTTCGTTCTGGGTCAGGGCGCGGCGCAGGTTGTTCTCGACGAACAGCTTGTAGCTGGCCTCGGCGTTGAGCACTTCGGTGAACACCTGGACCTGGTGCTTGCCGTTGGCCTTGGCCTTGTGCAGGGCCAGGCCCGCGTTCTTCATCAGGGTGGCCGGGTCGCTGCCATGCAGCGGCGCGCAGGCCAGACCCACGGAGGCGGTGACGTTGATCAACTGGTTGTCGACGAACATCGGTTTGTCGAGGGTGCGCAACAACTGGTGGGCGACGCCCTGGCCATCTTCCAGGCTGGTGTCGTCCAGCAGCACGGCGAACTCGTTACTGGCGAAGCGCGCCAGGCTGCCGCCGTTGGCCAGGCTGTTGCGCAGGCGCCGGGCAAGGCTGATCAGCAGCTTGTCGCCGGTCTGGTGGCCGAGGCTGTCGTTGATCCGCTTGAAGTTGTCGATGTCCACCAGCAGCAGGCAGATGGGGCTGGCGCTGTCGCGGGCGAAGCGCTCGTCGAGGTTGCGGATGAACGCCGGGCGGTTGCCCAGGTTGGTCAGGTTGTCGGTGTAGGCCAGGCGCTCGATGCGCTGCTGGGCCAGCTTGGTCTGGGTGACATCCTCGTAGATGCCGATGTAGTGGGTCAGCTCGCGGTTGTCGCCGTACACCTTGGAGATCGACAGCTGGCCCCAGTAGGGCTCGAGGTTCTTGCGCCGGCTCTTGAACTCGCCCTGCCAGCTGTTGCCCATGGCCAGGCTCGACGGCGAGTCGAACAGCAGTTCGCTCAGGTTTTCCAGCGCCGGTAGTTCGGCCAGGTGGTGGCCCTGGACCTCCTCGGTGCTGTACTGGGTGATCGCGGTGAAGCTGGGGTTGACGTATTCCACCACGCCGTCGCGATTGACCAGCAGGAAGGCGCTGGCGCTCTGTTCCACGGCGCGCTGGAACAGATGCAGGGCGCTGGCGGCGGTGCGTCGGTTGTGGTTGTTGATGACCTGGGCGAATTGGTCGGCCAGCTCGCCGGCGAAGGCGATCTCGTCCGACTGCCAGGCCCGTGGCTGGCCGGTCTGCTCCAGGCACAGCACGCCGACCACCTGGCCATCGATGCGGATACTGGCATCGAGCATGGCGTTGTCGTCGGTGCTGTACAGCGATTCGGCCATCTCGCGGGTGCGCGGGTCGTGGCTGGCGTTGTGGGCGTCGATGGCGCGGCTGGCGTGCAGGGCCTCCAGGTAGTCCGGGAAGCGGCTGGCATCGATCGCCTCGGGCATGCGGTGCTGCTGTTCGCGACGGTACCAGGCGCTGATCGGCTCCAGGCGCTGGTCGTTCAGGTACCAGATGCTGGCGCAGTCGACCTTGTAGATCTCGCAGGCGCTGCGGGTGATCAGCTCGGCGGCCTCAAGCAGCGAGTTGCCGATGCTGTAGCGCTGGCGGGCCAGGCGCAGGATCAAGTCCTGTTGAGCGCGCACCCGCTCCAGGTGTTCGAGCTGCTCCTGCTGGGCGCGCTGGTTCAGTTGCAGAGCCAGTTGCAAGCGGTTGTTGCGCGACTCCAGGTCGTTGGCGTCGAGGTCCGGGGTGTCCTGGCGGTGGTCGTCGAACACCGTCAGGTAGCCGCGCAGCAATTGACGGTTGTGCTGCTTGTAGCTTTCCCCGACCTCCAGCAAGCGCAGTGGCGCCGGGCAGGCGTGCAGGGTGTAGCGCACCCGGTAATAACCGCGCTGGGCCAGCTGCAGCTGGATCTCGTCGTGCAGCTTGTAGCGTGCTTCCGGCTCCATGAGGCTGGCGTAGGGCGAGCCGATCAGGGCGCAGAGCTCGGCGGCGGGCAGGCCGAACTGGCGATCGCAGGCCGGGTCGAGGTAAAGCATGGCCCAGCTGGCTTCGTTCAGCCGCTCGAAACGCAGCATGCCGAGCCGCGAGGGCACGGGAAGCTGCGTCACGACCTCGGCCGCCACACGGCTGGCGGCATCGGGTTGGCTTTTCATCGAAGACTCGCTTGAACTGGGGCGCGGCCTGGAGCACGGCGCATCGGGCAAGGTTGCATCATGTCCCGTGGGCTGGCAAGCGGCCATGGGGGATGCTGTGAACAGGTTGTCGGCTGCTCTTGCAGAATCTGTAGGACCGGCGGGCGGCAGACGATCGCATACCCCTGTAGGAGCGGCCTTGCGCCGCGAAAAGGAGGGCGCAGCCCTCCCGGCAATCCCAAGGCAAAAAAAGCCCCGCCAATTGGCGGGGTTGAGGTACGAGCGTGGCAGCTCGAAAACGGGGCTGCCCCTGCGCGCAGGGGCAGCGTGCAGCATTACAGCAGCATGGTGCGGATGTCGCCCAGCACGTCGCCCAGGCGCTTGGTGAAGCGCGCGGCGGCGGCGCCGTTGATCACACGGTGATCGTAGGACAGCGACAGCGGCAGCATCAGCTTCGGCTGGAAGGCCTTGCCGTCCCAGACCGGCTGCATGGTCGCCTTGGACACACCAAGGATCGCCACCTCAGGCGCGTTGACGATCGGCGTGAAGCCGGTGCCGCCAATGTGACCGAGGCTGGAGATGGTGAAGCAGGCGCCCTGCATGTCGTCGGCCGAGAGCTTCTTGGTGCGGGCTTTCTCGGCCAGCGCGGCGGCTTCGGCAGCCAGTTGCAGCAGGCTCTTCTGGTCGACGTTCTTGATCACAGGGACCAGCAGACCGTCCGGGGTGTCCACGGCGAAGCCGATGTGCACGTACTTCTTGCGGATGATCGCCTTGCCGCTTGGCGCCAGCGAGCTGTTGAAGTCCGGCAGTTCCTTGAGCAGGAAGGCGCAGGCCTTGAGCAGCAGCGGCAGCACGGTCAGCTTGACGCCAGCCTTCTCGGCCACGGCCTTCTGCGCAACGCGGAAGGCTTCCAGCTCGGTGATGTCGGCGGAGTCGAACTGGGTCACGTGCGGCACGTTCAGCCAGCTGCGGTGCAGGTTGGCAGCGCCGACCTGCATCAGGCGGGTCAGGGCCACTTCTTCCACTTCACCGAACTTGCTGAAGTCCACGGCCGGGATCGGCGGGATGCCGGCGCCGCCGGTTGCACCAGCGGCTGCCGGTGCTTCCTTGGCCTTCTGCATCATCGCCTTGACGTAAACCTGCACGTCTTCTTTCAGGATGCGGCCGTGCGGACCGGTGGCGGCAACAGCGCCCAGGTCGACACCGAATTCACGGGCCAGCTGACGAACGGCCGGGCCAGCGTGAACCTTGGCGTTGCTGCCGGCGGCCGGTACGGTGGCAACCGGAGCTGGAGCAGGCGCAGCAGCCGGCGCGGCGGCGGCAGGTGCAGCGGCTGGGGCAGGAGCGGCAGCCGGAGCAGCAGCGGCTGGAGCCGGCGCTGCAGCAGGGGCGGCGCCTGCGGCCTTGATCTTGAAGATCAGGTCGCCGGTGCCCACTTCGTCTTCCAGCTTGCACAGCACGGCTTCGATCACACCGGCGCTAGGCGACGGGATTTCCATGGAGGCCTTGTCGGACTCCAGGGTGATCAGCGACTGGTCGGCTTCGACGGTGTCGCCGACCTTGACCAGCACTTCGATGATCTTGGCCTTGCCCGACGAGCCGATGTCCGGCACGTGGATGTCCTGCACGCTGGCGGCAGCCGGGGCTGCGGCCGGAGCAGGGGCGGCTTCGGCCGCAGGCGCGGGAGCCGCAGCCTGTGCCGGGGCGGCAGCGGGCTTTTGTTCAGCAGCAGGGGCCTCAGGAGCCGCGGCAGCGGCACCCTCGACTTCCAGGACCAGCAGCTCGTCACCTTCTTTCAGGCGATCGCCCAGCTTGACCTTCAGTTCCTTGACCACACCGGCCTTCGGCGCGGGGATCTCCATGGAGGCCTTGTCGGACTCCAGGGTCAGCAGGCTCTGGTCAGCCTCGATACGGTCACCGACCTTGACGAACAGCTCGATGATTTCACCTTCACCGCTGCCGATGTCAGGTACGCGAATGAGTTCGCTCACTTAAAAATACTCCTCAGCAGTCCAGTGGGTTGCGCTTGTCCGGATCGATGCCGAACTTGACGATGGCGTCAGCCACAACCTTGGGTTCGATCTCGCCACGGTCAGCCAGGGCTTCCAGGGCAGCCAGCACCACGAAGTGGCGGTCGACTTCGAAGAAGTGACGCAGCTTCTTGCGGCTGTCGCTGCGACCGTAACCGTCGGTACCCAGGACCTTGAACTCTTTGCTCGGCACCCACTGGCGAATCTGCTCGGCGAACAGCTTCATGTAGTCGGTGGAGGCGATGACCGGGCCCTTGCGACCGGCCAGGCACTCTTCGACGTAGGTCTGCTGAGGCTTCTGGCCAGGCTTGAGGCGGTTGGCGCGTTCCACGGCCAGGCCGTCGCGACGCAGTTCGTTGAAGCTGGTGACGCTCCACACGTCGGCACCGACGTTGAACTCTTCACGCAGGATCTTCGCGGCTTCGCGGACTTCGCGCAGGATGGTGCCGGAGCCCATCAGCTGTACGTGGTGCGCGGCTTCGCGGGTGTCTTCCTCGAGCAGGTACATGCCCTTGATGATACCGTCCTCGACACCGGCCGGCATGGCTGGCTGCTGGTACGACTCGTTCATCACGGTGATGTAGTAGAAGATGTCCTGTTGCTCTTCGGTCATCTTCTTCATGCCGTCCTGGATGATCACCGCCAGCTCGTAGCCGTAGGTCGGATCGTAGGTGCGGCAGTTCGGGATGGTGCCCGCCATCATGTGGCTGTGACCGTCTTCGTGCTGCAGGCCTTCACCGTTGAGGGTGGTACGGCCGGCGGTACCGCCGATCAGGAAGCCACGGGTGCGGCTGTCGCCAGCGGCCCAGGCCAGGTCGCCGATACGCTGGAAGCCGAACATCGAGTAGAAGATGTAGAACGGCAGCATCGGTTGGTTGTGGCAGCTGTACGAGGTACCGGCGGCGATGAACGACGACATGGCGCCGGCTTCGTTGATGCCTTCCTCGAGGATCTGGCCCTTCTTGTCTTCGCGGTAGAACATCACCTGGTCTTTATCGACCGGCTCGTAGAGCTGGCCGACCGACGAGTAGATGCCCAGCTGGCGGAACATGCCTTCCATACCGAAGGTACGGGCTTCGTCCGGGATGATCGGGACGATGCGCTGGCCGATGTCCTTGTCCTTGACCAGCTGCGCCAGGATGCGCACGAAGGCCATGGTGGTGGAGATTTCGCGGTCGCCCGAGCCGTCCAGGATCGCTTTCAGCGTTTCCAGTGGCGGGGTCGGCACGCTGAAGCTCTTGGCGCGGCGCTGCGGCACGAAACCGCCCAGGGCGGCGCGGCGCTCGGCCAGGTACTTGGCTTCGGCGGAGCCTTCTTCCGGCTTGAAGAACGGCAGGTTCTCAAGGTCGGCATCCTTGACCGGGATGTCGAAGCGGTCACGGAAGTGACGCAGGCTGTCGACGTCGACTTTCTTGGTGTTGTGCGCGGTGTTCTTGGCTTCGCCGGCACCGGTACCGTAACCCTTGATGGTCTTGGCCAGGATGACGGTTGGCTGCTCTTTGTGGTTCACAGCTTGGTGGTACGCCGCGTAGACCTTGTACGGGTCGTGGCCGCCACGGTTGAGCTTCCAGATTTCGTCGTCGGACAGGTCTTCGACCATGGCCTTGAGTTCCGGGGTGTTGAAGAAGTTCTCGCGGACGTACGCGCCGTCCTTGGCCTTGTAGTTCTGGTACTCGCCGTCGATGACTTCGTCCATGCGGCGCTGCAGGGCACCGTTGGTGTCCTTGGCCAGCAGTGGGTCCCAGAAGCGGCCCCAGACGACTTTGTTGACGTTCCAGCCACCGCCACGGAACACGCCTTCGAGTTCCTGGATGATCTTGCCGTTGCCGCGAACCGGGCCGTCGAGGCGCTGCAGGTTGCAGTTGATGACGAAGATCAGGTTGTCCAGCTTCTCGCGGCCGGCCAGGGCGATCGCGCCCAGGGATTCCGGCTCGTCGCACTCGCCGTCGCCCATGAAGCACCAGACCTTCTGCTTGCCGGCAGGGATGAAACCACGGGCTTCCAGGTACTTCATGAAGCGCGCCTGGTAGATCGCCTGGATCGGGCCCAGACCCATGGAAACGGTCGGGAACTGCCAGAAGTCAGGCATCAGCCAGGGGTGCGGGTACGAAGACAGGCCCTTGCCGTCCACTTCCTGACGGAAGTTGTTCATCTGCTCTTCGTTGATGCGGCCTTCCATGAAGGCGCGGGCGTAGACGCCTGGCGAAGCGTGGCCCTGGAAGAAGATCAGGTCGCCGCCGTGTTCGTCGGTCGGGGCCTGGAAGAAGTAGTTGAAGCCGATGTCGTACAGGGTGGCGCTGGAGGCGAAGCTGGAGATGTGTCCGCCCAGGTCCGAGTCTTTCAGGTTGGTGCGCATGACCATGGCCAGGGCGTTCCAACGCACCATCGAGCGGATGCGGCGTTCCATGAACAGGTCGCCAGGCATGCGTGCTTCGTGGGTGACAGGGATGGTGTTGCGGTACGGCGTGGTGATGGCATACGGCAGCTGCGAGCCACTACGGGTGGCCAGCTCGCCCATACGGGTCATCAGGTAATGAGCGCGGTCTTCGCCTTCTTTGTCGAGGACCGACTCCAGGGCATCCAGCCATTCCTGGGTTTCGATTGGATCGAGGTCTTGCATGGCTTGCTCCAGGGCGGAAAGGCCACCAGAATCGATGGCCTGAGTTTGCGACTGGCCTTATGGGCAGACGTCGTGAATTCTTGGATTACCGGACAGTCATCCGGCGCGGTGTAGTTTTACTACAAATGCTTTCTCATTTCATGCTTTGGCAGGTCATGAGTAGTAGTAAAACTACACAAATGCGACGTTTGGTCGCATCCCGGGTTGTGAGGAAAAACGTTCATGTTGGTTGGTGGTGTTTCGCTGACAGGTGGATCTTGATGGGTTTTGCCAATTTTTCGTCTATTTCAGCTATTTCCAACTTTTGTACGACAGTCCAACCGTGGTCCAACCTCCGTTTGACCTCTGCAACCGCTCTCTTTCACGCCGATCAAGGATAGACCATGCGCCTGCCTTTGCCGCTCGATCTGCCTGCCGCCCTCCAACCGCTGGTCGCTCGCAACCAGCAATTCCTGCGCGATGCCCTGGCTGGCTATCCTGACCTGGACTTGGACAGTCTGAGTGCCGAGCACCGGCGCCAGTTCGACCAGGTCGCCGCCGCCAGCGACTTCGTCCTGGCCCAGGCCCAGCGTGATCCGGCGATGCTGTTCGAACTGCTGGCGAGCGGCGCGATGGACCAGGCGTTCGCGCCTGGCCAGCTGCGCGCGCAGATCAACGCCGTGGCCCAGGCTGCCCAGAACGAGGACGAACTGGCGCGCAACCTGCGCCGCGAGCGCAACCGCCAGCAGTTGCGCATTATCTGGCGCGACATTACCCGCCAGGCTTCGTTGCCCGAAACCTGCCGCGACCTGTCCGACCTGGCTGACGCCAGCATCGACGAAGCCTATCAATGGCTGTATCCACGCCACTGCCAGCAGTTCGGCACGCCCATCGGCAACCGCAGCGGCCAGCCCCAGCACCTGGTGGTGCTGGGCATGGGCAAGCTGGGCGCGGTGGAGCTGAACCTGTCGTCCGACATCGACCTGATCTTTGCCTTCCCCGAGGGCGGCGAAACCGAAGGGGTCAAGCGCTCGCTGGACAACCAGGAGTTCTTCACCCGCCTGGGCCAGCGCCTGATCAAGGCGCTCGACCCGGTCACCGTCGACGGTTTCGTGTTCCGCGTCGACATGCGCCTGCGCCCCTATGGCTCCGCCGGCGCGCTGGTGCTCAGCTTCAATGCCCTGGAGCAGTACTACCAGGACCAGGGGCGAGACTGGGAGCGCTACGCCATGATCAAGGCGCGGGTGGTCGCCGGTGACCAGGTGGCCGGCGCGCAGCTGCAGGAGATGCTGCGGCCGTTCGTCTATCGGCGTTATCTGGACTTCTCCGCCATCGAGGCGCTGCGCACCATGAAGCAGCTGATCCAGCAGGAAGTGCGGCGCAAGGGCATGGCCGACAACATCAAGCTCGGTGCCGGCGGCATTCGCGAGGTGGAGTTCATCGCCCAGGCGTTCCAGCTGATCCACGGCGGGCGCGACCTGAGCCTGCAACAGCGGCCTTTGCTCAAGGTGCTGACCACCCTGGAAGGGCAGGGCTACCTGCCGCCGGCCGTGGTCGCCGAGCTGCGCGACGGCTATGAATTCCTGCGCTACACCGAGCACGCGATCCAGGCCATCGCCGACCGCCAGACCCAGATGCTGCCGGACGATCCGATCGACCGCGCGCGCATCGCCTACATGCTCGGCTTCGCCGACTGGGACAGCTTCCACGGGCAATTGGTGCACTGGCGTGGGCGCATCGACTGGCATTTCCGCCAGGTCATTGCCGATCCGGATGAAGACGAAGCCGAAGGCGAGCTGGTGGTCGGTGGTGAGTGGTCGCCCCTGTGGGAGCAGGCCCAGGATGAAGACGCCGCTTCCCGCCAACTGGAGGAAGCGGGCTTCCGGCAGCCGGCCGAGGCCCTGCGCCGCCTGACCGCGTTGCGCGCCAGTCCGACCCTGCGCTCGATGCAGCGCATCGGTCGCGAGCGCCTGGATGCTTTCATTCCGCGGTTGCTGGCCCAGGCGGTCGAGCACGACAACCCTGACCTGGTGCTGGAGCGGGTGCTGCCATTGGTCGAGGCCGTGGCGCGGCGCTCGGCCTACCTGGTGCTGCTTACCGAGAACCCCGGCGCCCTGCGCCGCCTGCTGACCCTGTGCGCCGCCAGCCCGTGGATTGCCGAGCAGATGGCCCGCTACCCGCTGCTGCTCGACGAGCTGCTCAACGAGGGCCGGTTGTTCAGCCCGCCGTTGGCGCCAGAGCTGGCCGCCGAGCTGCGCGAGCGCCTGACACGCATCCCCGAGGACGACCTGGAACAGCAGATGGAGGCCCTGCGCCACTTCAAGCTGGCCCACAACCTGCGCGTGGCTGCCTCGGAGATCAGCGGCAACCTGCCTTTGATGAAGGTCAGCGATTATCTGACCTGGCTGGCCGAGGCGATTCTCGACCAGGTGCTGGCCCTGGCCTGGCGCCAGACCGTGGCGCGCCATGGCCAACCCAAGCGCAGCGACGGCAGCCTGTGCGACCCGGGCTTCATCATTGTCGGCTATGGCAAGGTCGGCGGCCTGGAGCTGGGCCACGGTTCTGACCTGGACCTGGTGTTCATCCACGATGGCGATCCGAATGCCGAAACCGACGGCGCCAAGCCCATCGACAGCGCGCAGTTCTACACTCGCCTGGGCCAGCGCATCATCCACCTGCTGACCACCCAGACCAACTCCGGCCAGCTTTACGACGTGGACATGCGCCTGCGCCCCTCCGGCGCCTCGGGGTTGCTGGTCAGCTCGCTGGGCGCCTTCGAGCGCTACCAGCAGAACGAGGCCTGGACCTGGGAGCACCAGGCCCTGGTGCGGGCCCGCGTATTGGTGGGTTGCAAGCAGGTGGCGACGGCCTTCGAGGCGGTGCGGGCGCAGGTCCTTGGCCAGCCCCGCGACCTCGACAAGCTGCGCGTCGAAGTGAGCGAGATGCGCGCCAAGATGCGCGACAACCTGGGCACCAAGCTCACTGCTGCCGGCACCGCGGGCAACGCCTTCGAGGCCGGTCAGCCGTTCGATATCAAGCAGGATGCCGGCGGTATCGTGGATATCGAATTTATGGTGCAATACGCCGCTTTGGCCTGGTCCCACGACCATCCGGCCATACTGCGCTGGACCGACAACATCCGCATCCTCGAAGAGCTGGAGCAGGCCGGGCTGATGCCCGCCGCCGACGCCGTGCTGCTGCGCGAGGTGTACAAGGCGTTCCGCTCGGCGTCGCACCGCCAGGCCCTGCAGAAGCAGGCCGGGGTGATCGACGCGGCGCAGTTTGTCGATGAGCGTCGTGAGGTAAGGCGGATCTGGAGTGAACTGGGTCTGACTTGAGATTGTTGGGGCCGCTATGCGGCCCTTTCGCGGCACAAGGCTGCGTAGCAGCCCCAAGGAACGTCGTCTCACCACCGGTGGTACACTGTCCGCCACATAGCCTGAATATAAAGAGGGGAGGCCAGGTTGTAGCGCAGCCTGCAGCCTCCCCGAATGTTTCTGGATAAAGCATGAGAATACTGATCATTGGCCCCAGCTGGGTCGGCGACATGGTGATGGCGCAGACCCTGTTCCAGTGCCTCAAACAGCAGCACCCCGACTGCGTGATCGACGTCCTGGCCCCCGAGTGGAGCCGGCCGATCCTCGAGCGCATGCCCGAGGTGCGCCAGGCCTTGAGCTTCCCGCTCGGTCACGGCGCGCTGGAGCTGGCCACGCGCCGACGCATCGGCAAGTCGCTGGCCGGCCAGTACGACCAGGCGATCCTGCTGCCCAACTCGCTCAAGTCGGCGCTGGTGCCGTATTTCGCCGGTATCCCCAAGCGCACCGGCTGGCGCGGCGAGATGCGCTATCTGCTGCTCAACGACGTGCGCAAGCTGGACAAGGCCCGCTATCCGCTGATGATCGAGCGCTTCATGGCCCTGGCCTACGCAGCGGATGCCGAACTGCCCAAGCCTTACCCGCGTCCGAGCCTGCAGATCGAAGCCGCCAGCCGCGAAGCGGCACTGGCCAAGTTCGGCCTGGCCCTGGACCGTCCGGTGCTGGCGCTGTGCCCGGGCGCCGAGTTCGGCGAGGCCAAGCGCTGGCCGGCCGAGCATTACGCCGAGGTGGCCGACGCGATGATCCGCCAGGGCTGGCAGGTGTGGCTGTTCGGCTCGAAGAACGATCACCCGGTGGGCGAGCAAATCCGCGACCGGCTGATCCCCGGGCTGCGCGAGGAGTCCTGCAACCTGGCGGGTGAAACCTCGCTGGCCGAGGCCATCGACCTGATGTCCTGCGCCGATGCGGTGGTGTCCAACGACTCCGGCCTGATGCATGTGGCCGCCGCCCTCAACCGCCCGCTGGTGGCGGTGTATGGCTCGACCTCGCCGGGCTTCACCCCGCCGCTGGCCGACCAGGTGGAGGTGGTGCGCACCGGGATCGAGTGCAGCCCCTGCTTCGAGCGCACCTGCCGCTTCGGCCACTACAACTGCCTGCGCCTGCTGGAGCCGGCCAAGGTCATCGCCGCACTGCAGGGCCTGGGCGGGCCGAACCTGATCGATACCGTGGCCGAGGTCGACTGAGTGCGGGTACTGATCATCAAGACCTCGTCGCTGGGCGATGTCATCCACACACTGCCGGCGCTCACCGACGCCGCCCACGCCATCCCCGGAATCCGTTTCGACTGGGTGGTGGAAGAAGGCTTCGCCGAGATTCCCAGCTGGCATCCGGCGGTCGACCGGGTGATCCCGGTGGCGATCCGCCGCTGGCGCAAGAACATCTGGCAGACGCTCAAGAGCGGCGAATGGAAGGCGTTCAAGCAACGCCTGCGCGAGCACAAGTACGACCTGGTGATCGACGCCCAGGGCCTGGTCAAGTCGGCCTGGCTGACGCGCTACGTGAAAGCGCCGGTGGCCGGCCTGGACCGTTACTCGGCCCGCGAGGGCTGGGCCAGCCGCTTCTACGACCGACGGCTGTCGGTCGCCGTCGGCCAGCACGCCGTGGAGCGCGTGCGCCAGCTGTTCGCCCTGGCCCTGGCCTACGACCTGCCGGAAGGGCTGGGCGACTACGGCCTGGACCTGAACCGCCTGCAGCTGCCGCCGGCCGCACCCTACGTGGTGTTCCTGCACGGCACCACCTGGGCCACCAAGCACTGGCCGGAGGCCTACTGGCGCGAGCTGGCCGAGCGCATGGGCCGACGCAAGCTGCAGGTGATGCTGCCTTGGGGCAACCCGGCGGAGAAGGCCCGTGCCGAGCGCATCGCCCAGGGCTTGAACAACTGCCAGGTGCTCCCCAAGTTGAACCTGGCCGGCGTTGCCCGCGTGCTGGCGGCGGCCAAGGCCTGCGTGGCCGTGGACACCGGCCTCGGCCACCTGGCCGCTGCGCTGGATGTGCCGACCATTTCGCTGTTCGGCCCCACCAACCCTGGTCTGACTGGCGCCTACGGACGCGCCCAGATCCACCAGGCGAGCGACTTCCCCTGCGCCCCGTGCCTGCAGAAGAAGTGCACCTACAAACCGAGCGCCGAGGACCTGCGCCGGTTCGATCTCAAACGCGAGTGGCCGCTGTGCTTCACTCGCCTGAATCCCGAGCATGTGGCGGGCCGCTTGAGCGCGCTGCTGCTGGCTGAGGATGTTCGTTGATGCAACTGGCTTTTGTGCTCTACAAGTATTTCCCCTTTGGCGGGCTGCAGCGCGACTTCATGCGTATCGCCCTCGAGTGCCAGAAGCGGGGTCACCAGATCCGCGTGTACACGTTGATCTGGGAAGGTGATATTCCGCCGGGCTTCGAGGTGCTGGTGGCGCCGGTCAAGGCGCTGTTCAACCACCGCCGCAACGAGAAGCTCAGCGCCTGGATGGAAGCCGACCTGGCCAAGCGTCCGGTCGATCGCCTGATCGGCTTCAACAAGATGCCCGGCCTGGACGTCTACTACGCCGCCGACGGCTGTTTCGAGGACAAGGCCCAGACCCTGCGCGGCGGCCTGTACCGCCGCTGGGGCCGCTACCGTCATTTCGCCGAGTACGAGCGGGCGGTGTTCGCCAGGGAGGCGCGCACCGAGATCCTGATGATCTCCGAGGTGCAGCAGCCGCTGTTCATCAAGCACTACGGCACCCCCGAGGCGCGCTTCCACCTGCTGCCGCCGGGCATTTCCCAGGACCGCCGCCGCCCGGCCGACGCCGCGGCCATCCGCGCCGACTTCCGCCAGGAGTTCGGTCTGGCCGACGACGAACTGCTGCTGGTACAGATCGGCTCGGGCTTCAAGACCAAGGGCGTGGACCGCAGCCTCAAGGCCCTGGCGGCGTTGCCGTCGGCCCTGCGCAAGCGTACCAGGCTGATGGTCATCGGCCAGGACGACCCTAAGCTGTTCCAGGTGCAGAGCACGGCGCTCGGCCTGGGCGAGCAGGTGCAGTTCCTCAAGGGCCGCAGCGACATTCCGCGTTTCCTGCTCGGTGCCGACCTGCTGATCCATCCGGCCTACAACGAGAACACCGGCACCGTGCTGCTTGAAGCGTTGGTCGCCGGCCTGCCTGTGCTGGTGTCCAAGGTCTGCGGCTATGCCCACTACATCGCCGAGGCCGACAGCGGCCTGGTGCTGGACGAGCCGTTCGAGCAGGAGCAGCTGAACCGCTACCTGCAACGCATGCTCGAAGACGCCGGGGCCCGTGCGGCCTGGTCGGACAACGGTGTGGCCTTCGCCGAGACCGCCGACCTGTACAGCATGCCGCAGCATGCCGCCGACGTGATCCTCGGTCAGGAGACCGCATGAAGCTGATACTGGCCGAACCGTTCAAGCGCCTGTGGGCCGGGCGCGATCCCTTCGAGGCCGTCGAGGCCCTGCAGGGCGAGGTGTACCGCGAGCTGGAAGGCCGCCGCACCCTGCGCACCGAGGTCGATGGCGCGGGCTTCTTCGTCAAGATCCACCGCGGCATCGGCTGGGGCGAGATCTTCAAGAACCTGTTCAGCGCCAAGTTGCCGGTGCTCGGCGCCGGCCAGGAATGGCGGGCCATCCAGCGCCTGCATGAGGCCGGTGTGCCGACCATGACCGCAGTGGCCTACGGCGAGCGCGGCGGCAACCCGGCCACCCAGCACTCGTTCATCGTCACCGAGGAATTGGCGCCCACCGTCAGCCTGGAAGACTTCAGCATCGACTGGGTCAAGCAGCCGCCAGCGCCGCGCCTGAAGCGCGCGCTGATCGCCGAAGTGGCGAAGATGACCGGTGGCATGCACCGCGCCGGAGTCAACCACCGCGACTGCTACATCTGCCACTTCCTGCTGCACACCGACCGCCCGGTGACGCCGGAAGACTTCAAACTGTCGGTGATCGACCTGCACCGCGCCCAGACCCGGGCGAAGATCACCCGTCGCTGGCGCGACAAGGACCTGGCCGCCCTGTACTTCTCGGCCCTGGACATCGGCCTGACCCGCCGCGACAAGCTGCGCTTCCTGCGCGGCTACTTCCAGCGTCCGTTGCGCCAGGTGCTCAAGGACGAAGCCGCACTGCTCGCCTGGCTGGAGCGCAAGGCGCAGAAACTCTACGACCGCAAGCAACGTTACGGGGACGCACTCTGATGGCGAGCTGGAACCTGGCGCCCGAGTATGCGCACCTGACGGCCGATTTCGGCAGTATCGACGCGGTGTTCGCCATTCAGGGCGAGCGCCTGACCCGCGACCCGCTGAGCGAGGTCATCCGCATCGAGCGCGATGGCGTCAACTACTACGTCAAGCGCTACACCGGCGCCGGCAAGCACATGCGCCGCTACCTGGGCCGGCCGCGGGTCAAGGCCGAGTGGCAGAACCTCAAGCAGTTTGCCAAGTGGGGCATTCCCACCGCCGATGTGGTCGCCTGGGGGCTAGAGCGCCAAGGTCTGGCCTTTGGCCGTGGGGCGATGATTACCCGCGAGTTGCCGCGTACCGAAGACCTCTCGGCGCTGGCCGAACGCAATGATCCGCGCCTGCGCGACGCCGCCTGGGTCGATCACGTCAGCCGCCAGCTGGCACGCCACACCCGGGTGATGCACGATCATCATTTCGCCCACAACGACCTTAAGTGGCGCAACCTGCTGGTCGACGACCAGGGCACGCTATTCTTCATCGATTGCCCGACCGGCGACTTCTGGCGCGGCTTCATGCTGCGCCACAGGCTGATCAAGGACCTGGCGTGCCTGGACAAGGTGGCCAAGTACCACCTGTCGGCGACCCAGCGCCTGCGCTTCTACCTGCAATACCGCGGACACGCGCGTCTGAACGCCCGTGACAAGAAGCGCATTCGCCAGGTGCTGAGCTTTTTCGAGGGAAGGGAATGACCGATTACCTGGCCAGTGCTGACCAGGCGCTGCTGCAACGACACGGGCTGAGCGACTTCGACGCGCTGTGGGCCCTGCAGCTGGACGCCGTGGACGAACCCAACACCGGCCGTGGCGGCTGGAGCAGCGTGTTCCGCCTGGAGCTCGAGGGCAAGGGGTTCTACCTCAAGCGCCAGAGCGACTACTTCACCCGCAGCCTGCAGCGGCCCTTCGGCGAGCCGACCTTCGCCCGCGAGTTTCGCAACATCAGCCGCTACCAGAAGCTCGACATCCCCGCCCTGCAGGCGGTGTTCTATGGCGAGCGCAAGCAGGGTGGCGAGCACCGGGCGATTCTCATGACCCGGGCGCTGGACGAGTGGACCGACCTCGAACAACTGCTCGGCCGCTGGGCGCAGATGGATGCACCGCAGCGCCAGGCGATCCTCCAGGCCTGTGGACGGCTGGCCCGTACCCTGCACGGCGCCGGGCAGATGCACGGCTGCTTCTACCCCAAGCACATCTTCCTGCGCGAGCGTCGCGAGGGCTGGCAGGCCCAGCTGATCGACCTGGAAAAGACCCGTCCGCTGCTGTTCGGCATGCGTGATCGGGTCAAGGACCTGGAGCCGCTGCTGCGCCGCGCCCGGGCCTGGGACGAAGCGGACGTGCGCGTGCTGCTGGCGGCCTACCTGGAGCAGCCGGCGGACAGCGCCCTGGTATCCACCTGGCTGCAACGCCTGACCCAACGCCGTCGCCACAAAGAGGCCCGCTGATGCGCCTGTCCGAATTGAAGGCGGCCGGGCGCAGCCCGAGCCTGCCGCTGACTGTCACCCTCGCCGACGCCGCGGGCAGCGCCGACCTGCAGTTGCTCAGCCTGTTGCGCGTGCTGCCGGGTCAGCGTTATGTCGGCGCGGGTATCTGGCGTGGCACCAAGGTGCTGGCCAAGTTGCTGGTCGGCGGCAATGCCGCCCGGCATTTCCAGCGCGAGCGCGATGGCGCCCTGCTGATGGCCGAGCAAGGCCTGATCACCCCGCGTCTGCTGGCCGATGGCCTCAAGGAAGGCGAGGGCGGCTGGCTGTTGTTCGAATACCTCGACCACGCCGAGAGCCTGGGTGACGCCTGGGCCCGGGTGGAGCAGTTGCCGATGCTGGCCGACGAGCAGCACCTGGTGCTGGGCGAGGCCCTCACCGCCGTGGCGCAGATGCACGCCAAGGGCCTGTGGCAGGAAGACCTGCACCTGGACAACCTGCTGCGCCAGGACGGCCAGCTGTACCTGATCGACGGTGCCGGCATCAAGGCCGAGACCCCCGGCCAGCAGCTGTCGCGCCAGCGCGTGCTGGAAAACCTCGGGGTGTTCTTCGCCCAGTTGCCCAAGCGCCTGGAGCCGTTCATCGAGGAGGCGCTGGTGCACTACGTGCTGGCCAACGCCGAGCACGCGCTGCCGCTGGAGGCGCTGCACAAGCAGGTGGACAAGGTGCGCGCCTGGCGCCTGAAGGACTACCTGGACAAGGCCGGTCGCGAATGCACGCTGTTCAGCGTCGAGCGCAACCTATCCAGGCTGCGGGCCATCCGCCGCAACGAGGTCGAAGCGATGCGTCCGGTGCTGGAGCAGGCCGATGCGCTGATCGATCAGGGCCACCTGTACAAGACCGGTGGCGCGGCCAGCGTGGCGCGTATTGAGGTGGCCGGGCGCAAGTTGGTGCTCAAGCGCTACAACATCAAGAACACCGCCCACTGGTTCAAGCGCTTCTGGCGCCCGAGCCGGGCCTGGCATTCGTGGATCGAGGGCCACCGCCTGGAGTTTCTCGACATCGCCACGCCTCGGCCCCTGGCGGTGCTGGAGCAGCGGGTGATGGGGCTGCGCAGCACGGCCTACCTGGTGACCGAGTACGCCGATGGGCCGGACCTGATCGAGTGCTTCGCGCCCTACGTGGAGAGCGGCGAGGCGCCCGACGAGCAGGTTGAGGCCTTGGTGCGGGTGATGCAGCAGCTGATCCGCGAGCGTATCAGTCATGGTGACTTCAAGGGCCACAACCTGTTCTGGCAGGACGGCCAGTGGTCGCTGATCGACCTCGACGCCATGTGCCAGCACGCCACCCAGCTCAGCTTCGCCCCGGCTTTCGCCCGGGACCGGGCGCGGCTGCTGCGCAACTGGCCGAGGGACAGCGCGCTGCACCAGCGATTGGACCAGGTGTTGCCGCGGTTGGCTGATTGAATGATCGGTTGACGCGATCCCTGTAGGAGATCGCCCAGCCCGTCGGGCTGCGCTGTCGCGCAGGGAACTGTCCCCCTGTGGGAGCGGCCTTGCGTCGCGAAAGGGCTGCGTAGCAGCCCCAGGTTCTCAGTGTTGATGCAAAGATCGCCGGGGCCGCTCTGCGGCCCTTTCGCGACGCAAGGCCGCTCCCACAGGGCCTAGATAAATCAATAAGTTACGGTTTTTTCCATGAGCGCGGCTTACCGCCGCCAGAACCCACTCAGGCCCAGGCCGGCTGATAGGCCCAGCCCCACCCAGGCCAGCACATCCCACACCCCATCCCCGAGCAGTGCGGCAAACAGCCCGGCCGCACTGAGCACGGCGATCAGCGCCGGCCAAGCGAAGATCCTGCGGGTGCTTTGCGACTTGTGGCTCATGCCCGCACCTCCCGTGGTTTGCGTTGCTTGCCCCACCACAGGTACAGGCCGCCGCCCAGCACGATGATGGTCAGCACATCGAGCACGGCCCAGAGTATCTGCATCGGCCGGCCGCCGTAGTCGCCAAAGTGCAGGGGTTGCGACAGGCCCATGGCGTCCATGTACCACGGGCGTTCGCCAACGGCGGTCACCTCCAGGGTTCGCGCGTCGATCAGGATCGGCGTGAACAGGTGCGAGGTCAGGTTCGTGGCGCCATTCATGAACACCGCGTAGTGGTGCTCGCTGGAGAAGCGCGTGCCGGGGAAGGCGATGAAGTCCGGGCGCATGCCGGGCGCGGCCTGTTCGGCGATCTTCAGCAACTGCGTGGCTGGAGCACGCTCGGTAAGCGGTGGGGCGTCACGGTAGGGCGCGACCATGGCCGCCAGGCTGTCGTTGCGCCAGGCGGCGATCACCAGGTCGGACAGGGCGCTGATCACCCCGGTGACGCCGACCACCAGGGCCCAGGTCAGGGTGACCACGCCGATCAGGTTGTGCAGGTCCAGCCAGCGCAGGCGCCGCGACTTGTCGTGGCGGACCGTGGCGAAGTCCAGGCGGCGCATGAACGGCGCGTAGAGCACGGTGCCGGAGACGATGGCGACAATGAACAGCACCCCCATGAACGCCAGCAGCAGCTTGCCGGGCAACCCGGCGAACATGTCCACGTGCAGGCGCAGCATCAGCATCATGAAACCGCCGTTGGCCGCCGGCATGGCCACGGCCTCGCCGGTGCGCGCATCGAGCATGAAGGTGTGCGAATCGTCGGGGTGGGTGCCGGCGGTGGCGGCCATGATTGCCACCACGCCGTTGGGCTCGTCGTCTTCATAGCCGAAGTACTGCATCACCTCGCCGGGGCGGTGCTGTTCGGCCTTGAGCACCAGCTGCTGCAGGTTCAGGTGCGGGGTGTCGGCGGGCATCTCGCGCAGTTCCGGCGCATCGCCGAGCAAGTGCTCCAGCTCGTGGTGGAAGATCAGCGGCAGGCCGGTGAGGGCCAGCAGCAGCAGGAACAGCGTGCAGACCAGGCTGCTCCAGGTGTGGATCGCTGACCAGCGGCGGATGGTTTGGCTTTTCATCACGGCTCCTTACGCAGTCGCGGGGCAAGCTCGCTCCCACGGAGGGAGAGAGCTTGCCCCGCGATTGCTTCGGTCACTCAGAACTTGTAGGTGGCGCTGGCGACGACGCTGCGTTGGTCCCCGTAATAGCAGTAATACCCGTCGCAGGTGGACAGGTAGTCCTTGTTCAGCAGGTTGCTGGCGTTGATCGCCACCGAGGCGCCCTTGAGGCTGTTGTCCAGGCGGCCCAGGTCGTAGTGCACGGCGGCGTCGAACACCGTGTAGGCCTTGCTCTTGCCAAGCCAGGTGTTGGCTTCGTCACCGTAGCGGTTGCCGGTGTAGCGTGCGCCCAGGCCAATGCCGAAGCCGTCAAGCACACCGGTATGCCAGGTGTAGTCGGTCCACAGGGAGGCCTGCTGGTTGGGCATTTGTTGCAGGCGGTTGCCTTTGTACTGCCCTTTCTGGACTTCGGACTTGGCCAGGGTGTAGGCGGCGATCACTTTCAGGTTGTCGGTGACGTCGGAGACGGCTTCCAGCTCCAGGCCGTGGACCTTGACCTCGCCGGTCTGGCTGGAGACGGGCACCCCACCCACATTGTTGGTGACGGTCACGTTCTTCTGCTTGAGGTCGTACACTGCCGCCGACAGCAAGGTGTTGGAGCCAGGTGGTTGATACTTCACCCCCAGCTCCCATTGCTGGCCTTCGGTTGGCTTGAACGATTTCTCGATGTCAGCGCTCGAACCGCTGCTTGGCTGGAAGGACTCGGCGTAGGACAGATACGGTACAAAGCCCGAGTCGAACACGTAGCTGAGCGCCGCATTGCCGCTGAACTGCTTGTCACGCTGGGTGTTGGTGGCATTGCCCTTGTTGAGGAACGTGGTGCCGGTATGCACCCAGTCCTCACGCCCGCCCAGGGTCAGGCGCCATTTGTCGAGCGCCATCTGGTCCTGGATGTAGAGCCCGGTCTGCACGGTTTTCTGGTTGTAGTCCAGATAGGCCGCGGAGCGGTCCGGTCGGGTGATCGGCAAACCGTACACCGGGTTGTTGACGTTGGTGGGCGGTACGTCGAAGCCATAGATCGAGAGGAAGTCGGACTCGGTGCGCTGGTGGTCCAGGCCGATCAGCACGGTATGGCTGATGTCACCAGTGGTGAAGTCGGCCTGGAAGTTGTTGTCGAGTGCGAATTGGCTGATGTCCTCATCGACGTTGGTGGACATGCGGTTGGCATTGCCCTCGCTGTCCACCGGGCCGCCGGGTTGGTAGTAGGCACCAACGGTGAGCGTCTGGAATGACAACTCGCTCTTGGTGTAGCGCACGTTCTGGCGGAACTGCCAGACATCGTTGAAACGATGTTCGAAGGCATAGCCCAGCGCGTAATAGGTGCGGTCGTAGTAATCGTAATCCGGGTCACCCAGGTTCTTGTGGCGGGACACCTTGCCGAACGGCATGTCGATCTTGGTGCCTTGTATCGGATAGAACTGGCTGGTGGCACCGGTGTCGTCGCGGGTGAACTGGCTGAGGAAGGTCAGCGAGGTATCTTCGTCGATGTTCCAGGTCAGGCTCGGGGCGATGTTGTAGCGCTTGTTATCCATATGGTCGATCTGCGTGCCGCTGTCGCGTACCACGCCGCTGACGCCATAGAGGAACTGGCCCTGCTCATCGAGCTTGCCGGTGCTGGCGAAGTTGATCTGGCGGTGGTTGTCGCTGCCGTACTGCAGTTGGATCTCGTGGCTGCTCTCGGCCTGGGGGCGGCGGCTGACCATGTCCAGCAGACCGCCGGGCGGGGTCTGGCCATACACCGACGAGGCCGGGCCACGCAGCAGCGCAAGGCGGTCGAGGTTCCAGGTTTCGGCTTTCGGATTGGCATACACGCCGCGGGGCAGGGGCAGGCCGTCGAGGAACTGAGTCGGCTCGAAGCCGCGCACGCGCATCCAGTCATAGCGGGTGTCGCTGCCGAAACTGGCCGAGACGATGCCCGGCATGTACTTCACTGCGTCATCCAGGCTTTGCACGCCGCGGTCGCTCATCTGCTGGCGGGTGGCGACGGAAATGGAGCGAGGGACCTCGACCAGCGCGGTGTCGGTCTTGGTGCCGGCGGCGGTGCGCTTGGCGGTGTAGCCTTCCACCGGGCCCCAGGCACTTTCGTAGCTGCTGTTGGCATTGATGTTGGTTTCTGGCAGCGCCAGGGTGCCTTCGCTCACCGCCACCAGACTGTAGCTGCCGGCGCTGCTCTGCTGCAGCTGCAGGCCGGTGCCGCGCAGGGCGGCCTGCAGGGCGCCGACCGCGTCGTACTGGCCACTGACGGGTGCCGAGTTGCGCCCGCTGACCAGTGCCGGATCCAGCGCCAGGGCAATCCCGGCCTGGCTGGCGATCTGGTTCAGGGTGCTGGCCAGCGGCGCGCTGGGCAGGTCGTAGGCACGCGGGGCGGCCTGTTCGGCGGCGAACAGGGTGGTGCTGACCAACGGGGCGGCCAGGCCGATGGCCAGGGCCATCAGGCTGGGGCGAAGCAAAGCATCAACGGCACGGGACATGCAGCGGCTCCTCGACGAAATAGTGCTGACTGCTTCCTTGCCGAGCGAGATTGGGAAAGTGACAGGGGTCTTTTGAAAAAATATCTGACGGGGTTGGCACGAGCGGCGGTCAGCTCTGAATCGCCTTGGCTTCTTCGCGGGTAAACCCGCGAAGGGCGGCACGCGACGCTTATCTGGCGGTAACGGTGACCCACCACGGCGTATGCCGCTCGATCTTCACCGGCAGCGCCGGCTGCAGCGAGGCCAGGGCCAGGTCGGTGTCGGTCAGCGGGAAGCTGCCGCTCACGCGCAGGTCGGCGACTTCGTCGCTTACCCCGAGATGGCCGCTGCGGTACTGCCCTAGCGCGGCCACTAGATCGGCCAGGCGCACGTTGTCCACCACCAGCATGCCGCGGGTCCAGGCATCGCTGCCGACCGCCACGGAGCCGACCCGGCCCAGGCCGTCGGCGTTCATCAGCACCTGTTGACCTTCGCGCAGCACCTGTTCGTCGCCACTGTTCTGCGGCTTGGCGGCCACCGAGGCTTGCAGCACCTCCAGGCGCGTGCCGGCCTCCTCGCGCTTGACCAGGAAGCGTGTGCCCAGCGGACGCAGGCGGCCATCCTCGGTGCGCACCAGCAGCGGACGGCTGTCCTTGTGGCCGGTTTCCACCGAGATCTCGCCACGATGCAGCACGATCAGCCGCTGCTCGCCCCGGAAATCGATGTCCACCGCGCTCTGGCTGTTCAGGCTCAGCAAGGTGCCGTCTTCCAGCCGCAGGGTGCGCAGCTCGCCGGTGCCGGTGCGTTGGTCGGCTAGCCAGTAGGTCGGCGACAGGGTCGGCGCTGCGGCCCAGGCAAGCAGGCCGCCGAGCAGCAGCATGCCGGCCAGGCCACCGAGGTGCTGGCGCAGCCCGGCGCGGGATTGCAGCAGGGTGTGGCGCACCGGGCCGGCGGCGGCGCTGACGCGCTGGTCGAGCATGCCCAGTTGCAGCCAGGCGCGGGCGTGCTCTTCGTGGGCGGCGTGCCAGCGCATGAATTCGTTGCGTTCGTCCGGGGTACCGCTACCTTCGTCCAGGCACAGCTTCCAGGCAATGGCCGCCTCCAGCACCTGGCTGGAGACCGGGGCGTGGTTCATGTCGGCTCTCCGTAAAGGGCGACATAGCACTGGCGCAGGCCCTGGGCGAGGTACTGGCGCACGCGTGACACCGACACTCCGAGGCGCTCGGCGATTTCGGCGCGGCCCAGGCCGTCCAGGCGGTTGTACAGGAAGGCCGCGCGGGCCTTGCTCGACAGCTTGCCCAGCAGGCGGTCGATGGCCTTGAGATCCTCGAGGATCAGGTGCTGCTGCTCGGGCGACGGGTGTTCGGCCTCGGGCAGCAGGGCCAGTTCCGCGAGGTAGGCCTGCTCGAGGGCGGCGCGGCGGAAGTGGTCGAACAACAGGCCCTTGGCCACGGCGACCAGGAACGCGCGGGGTTCGCGGGGGGCGTCCAGGCGCTCGCGACCGAGCAGGCGCACGAAGGTGTCCTGGCTCAGGTCTTCGGCGCGCTGACGGCAGGCGGTGCTGCGCTGCAACCAGGCCAGCAGCCAGGTGCGATGGTCGCGATACAGCGCTCCGACCAGCTCGGCATGTGGACTGTGCGCAGGCGTCAAGAAGCGATCCCCGGGAAAGAATGCGTTAACTAACGATAATTATTCGCGATTGTGGCAGAGGCGGGGGTGGTGGCGCAATTGACGCTTATCGGATTGCCAGCATGATGATCTGGCTCGCACCTGCCACTGTAGGAGTGGCCTTGTGCCGCGAAAGGGTCGCAAAGCGGCCCCGGCGGTCTCAGCGCTCACCGGGAGAGGGGCTGCTGCGCAGCCCATTCGCGGTACGAGGCCGCTCCTACAGGGGGCGATGTATGGGTCAAAGGCCGTGATGGTGCGCCTTGCGCCGCCGCCACTGGCGCACCCGCTGCTCCAGCTGCAACGGGCTGTCCAGTTGCTGGCGCCGGGCCTGGCTGAACAGGATCAGCGCCAGCTCCGCCGTCACCTGGGCATCGGCGCTGGCATGGTGGCGGGCCTGGACTTCGAGGCCGAAGCGGGCGATCCAGTCGTCCAGTCCGGCTTCACGCAGCACGGTGTCGGGGTTGAGCATCGGCGCCAGTTCCGCCACGTCGAGGAACGGATGCTGCAGGCGCAGGCCCAGGCTGTCCTTCAGCGCCCGGGCCAGCATGTGCTGGTCGAACGGGGCGTGGAACGCCAGCACCGGGCTGTCACCGATGAAGTCCATCAGGTCGAGTAGCGCCTCGGCCGGGTCACAGCCAGCGGCCAGGGCGCTGGGGCCCAGGCCGTGGATCAACACGTTGGCGTTGGTCTTCTGCGCGGGCCGGTGCAGGGTGCGTTCGAACGGGCGACCCAGGGCGATGGCGCCGTCCTCGATGGCCACCGCGCCGATCGACAGCACCTGGTCGCGATTGAGGTTCAGGCCGCTGGTTTCCAGATCCAGCACCACCCAGCGCTGTTCACGCAACGAGCACACGCCCAGTGGCGCCGGCCCTGGCAGCATGGCCAGACGCCGACGCAGCGGGGCGTCGAGTTCGGGGACGGCGGGGCGCCACCAGGCGAACAGGTTCACAGCTGGTACCGCAGCGCCAGGCTGCTTTGCAGGCGCTGGGCCTGGCGCAGGGACTCGCGCAGGATGCGCCGGTCCAGGTGGTTGAGGCTGTCCGGGTCGAGCCGGTTGGAGTAGGGCAGGTTCTCGCGGGTCTGGTGCTGGTGCTGCTGCATGCGGGTCTGTTGGATGAAGTGGTAGGCCTCTTCATAGGCGGCGCCGTCGAGCGGGTCGATGATGCCCTTGGCGATCAGCTGGCGCAGGCGCTCCAAGGTGTTGCAGGCGCTGATGCCGTGGGCCAGGGCCAGCAACCTGGCGCCATCGACGAACGGGGTCAGGCCCTGCACCTTGAGGTCGAGGGTGGCGGCCTTGTCGTCCCCCTGGCGGGTTAGCACGAACTCGCGCAGGCGCCCGACCGGTGGCCGTTGGCGCAGGGCGTTGTCGGCCATCATGCGCTGGAAGAGGCGGTTGTCGGCGACCTGCTCAAGCAGGCCCTGGCGCAGCTGTTCGCAGCCTTGCTCGTCGCCCCAGACCACGCGCAGGTCGAAGTAGATGCTCGAGCCCAGCAGGTTCTCTGGGCTCGCCTCGCGCACGAAGCCGGCGAAGCGCCGTGCCCATTCGCCGCGTGACAGGCACAGCTCGGGGTTGCCGGCCATGACGTTGCCCTTGCACAGGGTGAAGCCGCACTGGGCCAGGTTGTGGTTGATCTGCTGGGCCAGCGGCAGCAGCCGGGCACGGATGGCCTCGGCCTCGACGGCGTCGCGGGCCTCGAAGAGGATGCCGTTGTCCTGGTCGGTGTGCAGCGTCTGCTCGCGGCGGCCTTCGCTGCCGAAGCACAGCCAGCTGAACGGCACGCCCGGGTCGCCGCGCTCGGCGATGGCCAACTCGATCACCCGGCACACGGTATGGTCGTTGAGCAGGGTGATGATCTGGGTGATCTGGGTCGAGGACGCGCCGTGGGCGAGCATGCGCTCGACCAGCTGGCCGATCTCGCCGCGCAGCGACACCAGGCTGTCCAGGCGTGGCGCATGGCGGATGGTGCGGGCCAGGTGCACCAGGTCGACGCGCTGCAGGGAGAACAGGTCGCGTTCGGAGATCACCCCGCACAGGCGCTGGTTGTCCACCAGGCAGACGTGGGCGATGTGCCGCTCGGTCATGGCCATGGCGGCATCGAAGGCGCTGGCCTGGGGGCTCAGGTGGAACGGCCGGGCGGTCATGTAGCGTTCGATCGGCGCGGTCAGCTCGGCACTGGCGTCGGCCACCACCTGGCGCAGGTCGCGCAGGGTGAAGATGCCGATCGGATGGCGCTGGCCGTCGACGATGACGATGCTGCCGACCTGCTGCTCGTGCATCAGCCCCACCGCCTCGCGCAGCGGCGTGTGCGGCGCGCACACCACCGGATGGCGCAGTGCCAGTTCGCCCAGCGGGGTGTTCAGCGAGTACTGGGTGCCCAGGGTTTCCACGGCGCGCTGGCGCACCTGCTGGTTGACCTGGTCGAGCAGGCTGCTGACCCCGCGCAGGGCGAAGTCGCGGAACACCTCGGACATGGAGAACACGCGGATGAACGCGGCCTTGTCCAGTTGCAGGCAGAAGGTGTCCTCGCCGGCCAGGTGCTCGGTGCGGGTGGCCCGCTCGCCGAGCAATGCCGCCAGCGGGAAGCATTCGCCGCTGGCGATCTCGAAAGTGGTCTCGGTGCCCGGCTTGGTGACATGGTGGCGCTCGCCGACCACGCGGCCCTGCTTGACGATGTAGAAGTGCTCGACCGGGCCGTCGGCAGGCTTGATGATGCTTTCGCCGGCCGCGTGGAAACGCAGCTGGCACTGCTCCACCAGGTAGGCCAGGTGGTTGTGCTCCATCTGGTTGAACGGCGGGAAACGCTGCAGGAATTGCAGGGTGCCCTGGATGTTTTGCAGCACTGCTGTTCTGCCCGCCTGGCTGTAGGCGTCCTTTTTGCTCATGGAACCGACCGCGATAAGTATGTCTGCATATGTAGCGCAGACCTTGTTGTTCTAGGGCTCCATGGTCGGACGACGGCTCTGCGGTGCCCATTGGACGTAAGTCTATAAGGCGCGACGGACGTTTCGCTGCTTGTCCTGGGTGTCAAATAGCCGACGAAAGGCAGTTTGCATGCGGGGGCTTTGCGGTCTGAACTTGAATAACGGGGTTTTTTTGACGAGACGACCATGGCAGAGCATGACGACATCCTGAGCGACGCCGAGCGAGAGGCGTTGGCCGTGGTGAGTGCACCCGTCGCGCCCAGGCCTGTGGTACTGGTGGTGGACGACAACCCGGTGAACAGCGAAGCGCTGAGCCTGTACCTGAAGAGCCGGGGTATCGCCTGCATGACGGCCGACGGTGCGCAGGAGGCGATGTTGAAGCTGCACTATGAGCCGCGTATCGCCCTGATGATCACCGACCTGCGCATGGAGCCCAAGGACGGCCTGGAGCTGATCCGCCAGGTTCGCGAATCGGAGCGGGCGGCGCTGTCGATCATCGTGGTGTCGGGCGACACCGATGTGAAAGAGGCGGTGGACGTGATGCACCTGGGGGTGGTGGATTTCCTGCTCAAGCCGGTGGACCTGGGCAAGCTCCTGGAACTGGTGCGACGTGAGTTGAGAATGGATCAGGGCTGAAAACGATCGCGGGGCCAGCCCGCTCCCACGCTGAGGAAGCTTGCCTACGTTATAGAGCAGTCGCAGGGGCATCCCTATAGGAACGACTGT